>DASVQP010000075.1 GCA_036389135.1 Longimicrobium sp. | reverse complement strand
GTCGACCGTCTGCCGATGCTCCCCGAGGCCGAGCGACGGCTGGTGGTGCGGGAGTTCAACCACACGCGGCGGGAGTACCCGCGCGGGGCGTGCGTCCACGAGCTGTTCGAGGCGCAGGCGGAGCGCACCCCCGATGCGGAGGCGCTGGTCTGCGAGCACGAGTCGCTGAGCTACGCCGAGCTGAACCGGCGGGCCAACCGGCTGGCGCACCACCTCCGCGCGCTCGGCGTGGGCGCCGACACGCGGGTGGGGATCTGCGTGGAGCGCAGCGTGGAGATGGTGGTGGGGCTGCTGGGCATCCTCAAGGCCGGCGGCGCCTACGTTCCGCTCGACGCCAGCTACCCGGTGGACCGGCTCCGCAACATGGTCGAGGACAGCGTCCCCGCCGTCCTCCTGACGCACCCGCCGCAGGCCGGCACCGCCGCCGCGCTGTCGGCGGGGACCACGATCCCGGTGCTCGACCTCACCGGCGATGAGGGATGGGCAAACCAGCCGGAGACGAATCCCGGCCGCGAGGGGCTCGGGCCGCGGAACCTGGCGCACGTGCTGTTCACCTCGGGCTCCACCGGCCGCCCCAAGGGGGTGATGCTGGAGCACGGGAGCCTGGTGAACCGGCTGGCGTGGATGCAGGACCGCTACGGGATGACGCCGGACGAGGCGCTGCTGCAGAAGACGCCCTTCTCCTTCGACGTCTCGTTCTGGGAGTTCTTCTGGCCGCTGATGGTGGGTGCCCGGCTGGTGATGGCGCGCCCCGGCGGCCACCGCGACCCGGCGTACCTGGTGGAGGTCATCCGCCGCGAGGGGGTCACCGTGGCGCACTTCGTCCCCTCCATGCTCCCGCTCTTCCTGGAGCACCCCGACGCGGCGCTCTGCACCGGGCTCCTGCGCGTGCCGGTGAGCGGCGAGGCGGTCTCCGCAGGGCTGGCGCGGCAGTTCCACCAGCGCCTTCCCGGCGTGGAGCTGACCAACCAGTACGGGCCCACCGAGTCGGGCGAGGTGACCGAGTGGGCGTGCGACCCCGGCGCGGAGCGCGTTTCCATCGGCCGGGCGATCCACAACTCGGCGGTCTACGTCCTGGACCGCGCGGGCGAGCCGGTGCCCGTCGGCGTGGCGGGCGAGCTGTTCATCGGCGGCGTGGCGGTGGCGCGGGGATACCTGGGCCGGCCGCGGCTGACGGCGGAGCGCTTCGTCCCCGACCCCTTCGGCGAGCCGGGGGCGCGGCTGTACCGCACCGGCGACCTCTGCCGGTGGCTGGCCGCTGCGAACGTGCGAGAGCGCGAGAGTGCCCCGGGCTCGCGCGAGACAGAGCGCACTTTCGAACTTTCGCACTCTCGCACTGCGGTTCTGGAGTACCTGGGGCGCACCGACTTCCAGGTGAAGGTGCGCGGCTTCCGCGTGGAGCCGGGCGAGATCGAGGCGCGGCTCGCAGCCCACCCCGGCGTGCGCGAGGCGGTGGTGCTCGCGCTGGACGACGGCTCCGGCGGCAAGCGGCTGGTGGGATACTTCGTGGGCGAGGCGCTGGATAGCGAGGCGCTCCGTGCGCATCTGTCCGCGCAGCTGCCGGAGTACATGGTCCCCGCGGCGCTCGTG
>DASVQP010000074.1 GCA_036389135.1 Longimicrobium sp. | reverse complement strand
GGGTTTCGGTGCTGGAGCGTTAGTGGGTGCGCCGAAAAGGGTGGGCGCGACGAATCGCCGAATACCTCCCCCCTCTCTCGATAACAGAGGCGCCAGCCTCTCCTGTTATCGGGAGAGGGGGGTCGGGGGGGTGAGGGCCGGCTTTCCGCCCGTCCGCAGATACTCCGCGAACTCTTCGGGAAGGTCGCTGCGGCGGATGCCATCCATGGCGCGCTCCAGGTCGTACTCCACGCGGATGAACTCGGCGCGGACGTCCCCATCGCCGACGTCGAGGAGGACGTAGCCGGCGCGCCAATCGCCGTCCTTGGGGCGGCCGACGGAGCCGGTGTTGACGAAGTGCATCCCGTCCACCACGCGGTGCCAGGGCTTGTGGGTGTGGCCGAAGCAGATCACGTCGCCCGCCGCCAGTGAGGCATGTGCGGCCATCTTCCGGCAGAAGGCGTCGTCGCGGTCCTCCGTCCAGTAGAGCGTGTTGAGGGTCGGCGTGCCGTGCACCAGCACCACGCGAGGTCCCGGCGCGTGTCCGCCCAGCGGACGCAGGTCGATGCGGAAGGGGAGCGCCGCGAGCGCGCGCTTCGTCGCGGCGGAGGTGTGGGCGCGCGTCCAGGCGTAGCTCAGGTGCGAAAGCTCCTCCTGGCGCGGATCCTCGTAGCGGCAGCCGCAGTGCTTGTAGTCCGCGGCGACCGTGGAGTCGTAGTTCCCCGCCACGCCGTGCACGCCGCGCTCCCGCAGCAACGCCACCGTCTCGTCGGGCCACGGCGCGTACCCCACCAGGTCGCCCAGGTGGTAGAGCGCGTCCGCGTCGGCGACGTGGGCGAGGACGGCCTCCAGCGCCGGGAGGTTGGCGTGGATGTCGGAGATCAGGGCGTAACGCATTGTCGTGGCGCGGGAATGGGCTCGGCGGCGCGGATCGCGCGGTCATGACAAGGTCGCGGACGCGGGCTGGCTTCACCAGACCGGAACGCGCAGGTTGGTGTGCATGTCGAGAGCGCTGCGCTGACCCCCCACGCACACACGGCGATGCGACTTCCATCGATCCGGCCGGCATTCCGCCACCTCGCGCTGGTGCTGCTGGGCGCGCTTCCCCTGTGGACGGCGTGCGGCGGTGCGCGCGGAGGCGGGGCGGGGCCGTCGCCCGCGGCTTGGGAGGCGCGGCTGCGGCCGTTGGTGGACTCGCTGTACGGCGTGAGCGGGTACCCGGGGCTTTCGGTGGGGGTAGCGTTCGTGGGCGGGCCGGCGTTCGGGATTGCGGCGGGGTGGTCGGACACGACGCGGCGGGTGGCGCTGACGCCCGCACACCGCCTGCCTCAGGGGAGCGTGGGGAAGACGTACGCGGCGGCGCTCGCGCTGCAGCTGGTGCGGGAGGGGCGGCTGGAGCTGGATGCACCCATCTCGCGCTACCTGGGCCGGGAGCCCTGGTTCGACCGCCTGCCCAACGCGCGCTCCATCACCGTGCGGCAGCTGATGAACCACAGCAGCGGGGTGATGCGCTACGAGTTCAAGGACGAGTTCACCCGCGCGCTCTCCGCCGATCCCGACCGCGCCTGGCGGCCGGAGGAGCTGGTCGCGTACGTCCTGGGCGAGCGGGCTCCCTTCCCGGCGGGGCAGGGGTGGGACTACTCGGACACCAACTACATCGTCCTGGGGATGATCGTGGAGCAGATCACCGGGCGTCCCTACTACGAGGAGGTCGCCCGGCGCTTCCTGCGCCCGCTGCGGCTGCGCGAGACCATCCCCTCCGACCGCCGGGTGCTGCCCGGGCTGGCGCAGGGGTACGCGGGAGCCGGCAACCCGTTCGGCGGCACGGACGCGATGATCGGGGCGGATGGACGCTTCGCCATCAACCCACAGTTCGAGTGGACGGGCGGGGGGATGGCCTCCACGCCGCGCGACCTGGCGCGCTGGGCGACCGAGCTGTACGCCGGCGCCGTGCTGGACTCCGCCACGCGCGCGGAGATGCTGCGCGGCGTCCCCGCTCCGCTCGGCCCCCAGGGGACCACCTACGGGCTCGGAGTCATCGTGCGGCCGCTGCCGCTGGGAGTGAGCTGGGGGCACAGCGGCTTCTTTCCCGGCTACCTCACGGAAATGATGTACTTTCCGCGGGACCGCGTCGCCGTCGTGGTGCAGGTCAACACCAGCGCGCTTCCCAAAGACGCGCTTCCCCCCGGGCGGGTGGTGGGCGCGCTGGTACGCGCGATCCGGGCGCACAGGCAAGCGGCCCCGTAGCGCACAAGTGCATCGTTGCGCGTGCGGGTGGCGGCGTTCATATTCCGCCAGTACAACGGCACCCCTCCCGCCGAAGCGCTCCTCTTCGGCGGCGCGGCTTGCCCCGCCTCGCTCGAAACCCGCCATCCCGGAGGGCTCCCGATGCCCGAACGCCCCGTTCCCGGTCCACGCCCCCGCCGTCTGACGAGGGACCTGCTGGGCGTTGCCACGCTCGCGGTGGCGGTTGCCGCGGCGGCCGGCGGGTGCACGCACAGAGGCCCGGTGGTGCCACACGCGCGGCTCTACCAGGACTCGCTCACCAGCCCGCTGGAGGTGAGATCGGTGAACGGCGTGCTCAGCGCCACGCTGGACGTTACGATGGCCGACCTGCCGGTCACGCGCGCCGGCAGGGCGGTGGGAGACAGCACCGTGAACACGCATACGCTGAGCACGGACACCCTCCCCCTGCGCGCCTACACCCTGGCCGCCACCACGGACCCCGCGTACCGGCCCAACGATCCCCGCTTCACGCCCCGCTTTCCGGGGCCCACCTTCCGGGTGCGGCCGGGCGACCTGGTGCAGATCTGGCTGAGGAACAAGCTCCCCCCGCCCACGAGCCCGTCGGACTCGAACCACGTCTGCATGTCGTACCCGGCGACGGACTCCGCGCGGCACCGCCCCCCCTCACCGCTGCGGGACGTGTTCCAGGACTGCTTCCACGGGCCCAACTACACCAACATCCACTATCACGGGATGCACGTCACCCCCGACAGCAACTCCACGGTGGTGGGCGACGACGTGCTGATGGTGATCGCGCCGGGCGACTCCATCCTGTACTCCTTTCGCGTGCCGATGAACCAGTCGCCGGGAACGCACTGGTACCACCCGCACAAGCACGGCTCGGTGGCCATCCAGGTGGCGAACGGGATGTCGGGGGCCTTCATCGTGGAAGATCCCGCCACGGGGGTGGACCGCTTCACGCGGCATCACAACCTGCGCGAGCACCTGATCGCCTTCCAGCAGATCGACACCACCCTGGGGCTGCTGCACGGCGACAGGACCAACATCCTGGACAAGGTGCCGCCCCTGGTGAACGGGCAGAACTTCCCGACGCTCTACATGGCGCCGGGCGAGGTGCAGCGCTGGCGCATCGTGAACGAGAACGTGACGAGGAACAGCAAGACGCTCGAGTTCAGGTTCGAGGACCGCCCCGGCGACGAGCCCGTGGTGGTGGAGGTGGCGCGCGACGGGGTGCAGTTCGCCCCGGCCAACCTCGCGGCGGGCAACGATTCCGTCTTGCTGATGGGGGCGGGCAACCGGCTCGACCTGATCGTGCAGGCGCCGCCGCGGACCGGGACGCATCACTTCCGGGTCCGCCACAATCCCGGCTCCGGGCGGCGCACGCGCAGGCCGGTGCTCCCGCGGCGGACGCGCGCCAGCGCCGGCGACCCGCAGTTCACCGACTCGACCGCCTACCTGCTGTTCCGCGTGGTCGTCGACCCGGCCCGGAAGGCGAGCAGCACGGGCATCCCGGCGAGCATGCCGAACCTCGCGGCCTATCTGGGGACGGCCATTCCTGCCCCACCGGCCTTCATCGCCACGAACCTCACGCCGGCGCGTGACACCGCGGTGGTCGTATTCACCGACGCCTGGCACCCGGGAAACGACACGACCCCCACCCAGTTCTTTCTGGGAAGCGCACCGTCGCCCCGGCAGAGGTTCAACGACACGGTGGTCTTCGTGCCGTCCAACGCGCGCGGCACCTCCATGCCGATGGTGCTGGACTCGACGCAGACGTGGAAGATCGTGAACCACAGCGTCAACCAGATCAACCACCCGTTCCACATCCACATCAACCCCTTCCAGGTGGACTCGGTGCACGCCCCGAACGCCCAGGACGCGTTCTTACCGCTGTACCAGGAGCTGAACGCGGCGGCGAGGAGAGGATCGCCGATCTGGCTGGACGTGCTCCCCCTGCCGTCGCCCACCGTGGACAGCACGGGCGCCATCGTCGATTCCGCATACGTCTTCATCACGCAGCGCTACGCCAGCTTCGAGGGGTGCAAGGACGGCAAGTGCGGCCCGCCCACGGGCCACTTCGTGATGCACTGCCACATCCTGGGCCACGAGGAGCGCGGGATGATGCAGGTGCTGCAGGTGGTGCGGCCCGGAGAACGTCCGTCGAACCCGGGGGGCCACGGTGCGCCCCGCCCCGCCGCGCACACCGGCGGAGGACGCGGGCAGCGGCGCCCCGATGCGCAGCCGGCGCATCGCCACTGACGGGGGCACGCACCGGCTGGTCTCACGCAGAGGCGCAGAGACGCGGGAATGACAGGTGAGGGACGCGGGGAGCGGTTCGGGCTCGCCGCGTCCCTTTGCTCATCCCAACAGGCGGCGCGCACAAGAACCGGACGGCTGGCCGGGAGATTGCGCGTCAGGATGTACGCCGGGCGCCCGAACCCGCCGGCCGGCACTGGGCCGCACTTTCCACGAGAGGCGTGATGCTGCTTTCCGAGTTCATCCTGGCGAACCGTGAGCCGATCCTGACGGAGTGGGAGGCGTTCGCGCGCTCGTGCAAGCCCGCGAGTGGCGCGATGGACATCGAGGCGCTGCGCGACCACGCCAACGACATGCTGACGGCGATCGCCAGCGACCTGGCCACCCCCCAGAACCCGGACGAGCAGTCCGCAAAGTCAAAGGGGAACGCCGAAGACTCGGGTTCCGAATCGCAGACCGCCGCCGAGGAACATGGCGCCGGCCGCGCCCAGAGTGGCTTCACCGTGGAGCAGATGGTGGCCGAGTTCCGCGCCCTGCGCGCCAGCGTCATCCGGCTCTGGACGCGCGGGCAGGGAGGGGAGCTTCGTTCCGATGACATCGAAGACCTGACCCGGTTCAACGAGTCCATCGACCAGGCGCTCGCGGAGTCCGTCGCCCGGTACAACCAGGACCTGGACCAGGCCAAGGAGGTCTTCCTCGCCATCCTGGGACACGACCTTCGCACCCCGCTGGGCGCCATCTACACCTCCGCCACCTTCCTGGTGGAGACGCAGGAGCTCCAGGAGCCTGCCCTCACCCTCACCACCCGCATCGCCCGCAGCGCCAACCGCACGGTGGCCATGGTGGGCGACCTCCTCGACTTCACCCGCGCCCGGCTGGGAGGCGGAATCCCCATCGAGCGCGCGCCCATGCCGATCGGGAAGATGGTGCACGACGTGGTGGACGAGATCGCGGCGGCGAATCCGAAGCGCAGGTTCGAGGTGGAAACGCGCCTCGAAGGGGACGGAGAGTGGGATTGCGAGCGGCTCACCCAGGCGTTGTCGAACCTGATCGGCAACGCGGTGCAGCACGGCGATGAAGGCTCCCTGGTGTGCGTGGAGGTGGAGGGCACGGACGACGCCGTCCAGATCTCCATCCACAACCGCGGCAAGCCGATTCCCAAGGACCGCCTGAACGGGATCTTCAATCCGATGAAGCCCCGGAACAAGGTGGTCGAGCCCGCGGCGGGTGGTCCCCAGGGGAGCCTGGGGCTGGGCCTGTACATCGCGCAGCAGATCGTGCAGGCGCACCAGGGCAGCATCGAGGTGGAGTCAAGCGCGGAGCACGGCACCACATTCACCGTCTCCCTGCCCCGCAGCGGCTGAGTGTAACACGGCGCGCAACATTCGACCTCGTGTTACGACGGATAGAACGGCGAGCCTGGATCGCCCACGCGGAGGCGCGGAGGTACGGCTGCTCCGTCTCTCTTCTGCGTCTCCGCGTCTCCGCGTGAGATTGCTGTTCCTCGTCCGCGAACCGGATCAAATGCGAGCCACGTGACGGACGACACGCTGCGGCAGATCGAGCGTAGCTGGGAGACCAACGCGGCGGCGTGGACGGAGGCGGTGCGCGATGGACGCATCGCCTCGCGGCGGCTCGCGACCGACCAGGCGGTCGAGGACGCGGTGCTGGCGCTCGCGCCCCGCCGCGCCCTCGACCTCGGCTGCGGCGAGGGGTGGCTGACGCGGGCGCTCGCCGCCGCGGGCGTGGAGGTGGTTGGCGTCGATGCATCGGCGCCGCTGGTGGAGGCGGCGCGCCAGGCGGGGGGCGGCGAGTTCCACGTCTGCTCCTACGCGGAGCTCGCGGGCGCTTCCGCCCGCTTCGGGGACCCGTTCGACGTTGTCGTCGCGAACTTCGCGCTGCTGGGCGACCCGCTCGGCGATGCGCTCCGCGGTGCACGCGCGCTGCTGAAGCCAGGCGGAGCCCTCGTGATCCAGACCGTCCACCCCTGGACCGCCCGCGGCGACGAGCCGTACCGCGACGGATGGCGAACGGAGCGGTTCGCCGCGTTCGGGAGCGGGTTCACCGAGCCAATGCCGTGGTTCTACCGGACGCTGGAGTCGTGGCTCCAGGTGCTGCGGCAGGCGGGGCTCCGCGTGGACGCGGTGAGGGAGCCGATCCACCCGGAAACCGGCGAGCCGGCATCGCTGATCCTGATCGCACGGGCGCGGTGAGGCGGCGCGCCAGGCGATGAAAGAACGAGTTTAGAGGGCGTACGGGATGGCCCGGTGTACATCGCGTCACCGTCCCAGCCCGCATCCCGAAGGGCGGCCTTGCCTCCACCGCCAGCGACCCAATTGCACGAGCCGGCTTCAGCCGCCTTCCCGTGGTTCCAGCCGGGGCATTCATCCCCCGGTGATCCGGCGCCGACTTCGCCACCGGAGCCTGCGAAGGCAGGCTTCCCGCGGTTGTTGCAGCGGTTTCAACCGCCGGCCCGCACCCCTCACTCCGCCGCCATCGCCCGCGCGGGATCGATGCGCGCGGCCCGCCGCCCGGGAAGCCAGCACGCCACCACCGCCACCCCCAGCAGCAGCGCGGTCGCGACGGCCATGGTGGCGGGGTCGGTGGTGCGCACCTCAAAGAGCATCGCCTCCACCGCGCGCATCGCACCGACGGAGACGACGGCGCCCACCGCGAGCCCCGCCGCCGCGCGCACCATCCCGCGGCGCATCACCATCCGCACCACGCGCTGCGCGTCGGCGCCCAGCGCGATGCGCACGGCGATCTCGCGGCGCTGCTGCGCGACCGCGTACGACATCACCCCGAACACCCCCAGCGCCGCCATCACCAGCGCCGCCGCGGCGAAGGCGCCCAGCAGCGACGCCAGGCTGCGCGGCGTCGCGATGGAGGTGGAAAGCCGCTCCCCCATCGTGGCGAAGTCCCGCACCGGCACGCCGGGGTCCACCGCGCGGATCCGCTGCCGGATCGGCTCCGCCAGGCTCTCCGGCGAGACGCTGGCGCGCACCACCAGGCTGAGCGTGGACCCCGGATTCTGGCGCACGGGCTCGTAGACCGACTCCGCGCCTTCGGCCAGCCCGGCGTACTTCACGTCGCCCACCACACCCACCACGGTCGACGGCACGCACTCGCGGCATCCGCCCACGTACATGCGCTTCCCCACCGCGCTCTCGCCGGGGAAGTAGCGCCGCGCCCACGAACGGCTCACCACCACCACGGGGCGATCGGGGGAGTCGTCGCGCCGCTCCAGCATGCGCCCATCGACGAGCGGCACGCCCAGCGCGCCGAACAGCTCCGGCGTGACCCATGCCCACGGCACCGCCGGCTCCGACTCGCCGGGGGCAACGGGGCGCTCCACGAGGTCGAAGTTGTTGGTGTCGCCGCCGTTGTCGGGCGGGAGCGAGGTGGTGAGCCCCGCCTCTTCCACGCCGGGCATCTCCCTCACCGAGCGCAGCGCCTCGTCCCAGAAGCGCAGCATCTCGGGCGGCTCGGCGTAGGCGGCCTCGGGAAGCGAGATGCGCGCGGTGAGCACGCGCTCCGGGTCGAAGCCGGGGTCCACCCGCTGGAGGTTCACAAAGGAGTGGAGGAGGAGGCCGGCGCCCAGCAGGAGCGGCAGCGCCAGCGCGAACTCGCCCGCCACCAGCGCGGCCTGAAAGAGCTGCGTCCCGCGCCCCGCGCCAGCCCGCTGGTCGCCGCTGCGGATGGAGGCGGCGATGGAGCGCGACATCCCCGCCACCAGCGGATAGGTGCCGACCAGCGCGCCGCTCAGCAGCCCCGCCGCCACGCAGAACGCCATCACGCGCAGGTCCAGGCTCGCCTCCTCGATGCGCGGCAGCCGCGGGCCCACCGTGGCGAGCGCCTTCAGCCCCAGTGCCGCCACCGCCACGCCCGCTACACCGCCGAGCCCGCCCAGCACCAGGCTCTCCGTCAGCAGCATGCGCGCGAGGCGCTCACGTGGCGCCCCCAGCGCCGTGCGCACCGCGATCTCGCGCCCGCGTCCCGAAGCGCGCACCAGCACCAGGTTGGCCACGTTGGCGATGGCGATCAGCAGGACGAGGAAGACCGCGCCGCCGAACAGCCGCAGCGAGCGCCCCGAATCGCCCACCAGCACGTCGCGGAGCGGGACCGGCGTGTAGCGGACGGAGCGGTCCGGCGCGCCGTTCGCCCACTGCGCCACCACGCGCGCGCTGGTCCCGGCCAGCTCGCGCGCGGCGGCCTCCTGCGTCACCCCCGCCCGCAGCCGCCCGATGCCGTGCAGCCCGAACGGGCCGCGGCGCGTGGGGACCGGGGGCTGCAGGATCGGCCACACCTCCGCCTGCACCCCGGCCAGCTCCCCGACGCCCGCTGGCAGCACGCCCGCCACGGTGTAGCTCACCCGGTCCAGCACCAGCGGCCGGCCCACGGGGTCTTCACCGCCGAAGTGGCGCCTCGCGAACTCGTCGCCGACCACCACCTTGAGCGGTGCGCCCGTGCGGTCGTCCCCCTCGCGGAAGCCGGTGCCGCGCGCCATCCGCACCCCCAGCGTCTGGAAGATGCCGGCGGTGCCCCACCCTACCTTTACCCACTCCGCGCCCTCGCGCGTGGTGAGCGCCGCGCCGCCGGTGCGAAAGAGCGCGACGGACTCGAAGCTGCGCTGCTGCTCTCTGATCCCCTGCCAGTCCGCGGCGGAAAGGGTGCCTCGGTCGAAGGCGGAGTTCTGGTGGTAGATGCGCACCAGCCGCTCGGGCTGCGGGTACGGCAGCGGCGCCAGCAGCACCGTGTTGACCGCGCTGAACACGGCTGAGCTGGCGCCGACCCCCAGCGCCAGCGTAAGCACGGCGGTCGCGGTGAAGCCCGGACTCCGGCGCAGCCCGCGCAGCGCGTAGCGCACGTCCGCCGCCATCTCCGCGCCCCAGCGCCGCGGGCGTTTTCGGTTCATCCAACGCATGGTCGGTTCTCCTCCACGGGGGACGATGCGGCGCCGCGACGGTCGCCGGAGCGCACCTGCCTTGGACGCACGGACGGCGCAGACGGTTGTGCAGGCCTCGGCCGGGGATCTCATCGAACTTTTGTCGGAATGGGGCAGTCGCAACAGGGAAGGTACGTGCCGGGAGCGGCCGGACGCCCAACTCGTTGGTGCGCATCTGGTTGCAGCTCGCCGGATCGGGGGAGCCCCGTGTCCGCTCTTGAAACGCCGCGATTCCACGAACGGACGGCGCCGATCTGGACGTGGCGAGCGACTCCGCGCAGTGGAAGATGACGAAGCGCGGCCGCTACGGCCGCCGCCCGTGCAGTCCGAGCGCCACGCCAAAGGTTGGCAGCGCAAAAAAGGACCAGCGCCGGTACGGAGCTGATCCCTTCGATGTTTGGTGCTTGAGCTAAATCCAGGAGCCAGGCTCACCCGGCATCCGTTGCGACGCTGTACCGCAGCCACATCAGGCCGCCGCCGCGCCGCTCGACAACCTCGAGGGTGAGCCGGTGGGGCGCCACGTCGTCACCGGCGACGTCGAAGAGCGCCGGCGCGCCGATCGTCCGTCCGCCACCGGCGCGATCAGGAGGCTCACCTCGTCGATCAGCCCCGCGCGCAGCATCCCTCCGTTGATCCCCCCGCCGCCTTCCAGCATAAGCGTACGTACGGCGAAGCGCTCGCCGATCTTCTCCAGCGCGAGCGGCAGATCCACGTCGCGCGGGCCGGCCAGCAGGTACGACACGCCGCGCTCCCGCAGAGAGGCCAGATACTCGTCCGACACGCGATCCGAGAGGATCGCGACGACGTGGTCGCCGTCGATGTCGTTCGACTCCCAGGCCAGCCGGCCGCTCGGGTCGACCGCGAAGGCAAAGGAGTCGTGCTCGCCCGGAGCGACGAAGTCCTCGCGCGGCGGGCCGGAGTGGTGCCGCGCCACCTCCTCCTCGCCGCGCAGGCCGCCGGCGAAGGGCTCCATCGTCACGCGCCCGCAGATCCAGCCGTCGGGGTCGTAGCTCGCGTGCACCTGCTCGTATTCGCGGCGCACGTCGTCCGGGGCGGGCCAGCCGTCCACGACGATCCGGCCGTCGACGGAGGTGGTCATGTGGCAGACCACGCGTGGCCTCCGCGAAGTCGATGTCATGCCTGCGTCAGCTCAGGTTGCGTCGTTCTCGGGCGATCAGGGAAGTGGTACGAAGGCGAGGCCGTTGTTCGGGTTCATGGGGATTACGAGCTGGTTCGCGCCGGCGTCGTAGCACATGGACGCGGCGCTCGGGATGTTGCGGGCAATGAGCTCGGCGGGTGCGCCCGGGCGGATGCGGGAGACCCCTCCCTGCGTGACACTGCTCACGTACTTCGTGCCGTCCGGCATGATCACGAGTCCGTCGCTCCCCGGCTGCGCCGCCTGCTCCGTCTTCACCAGCCGCCCCGCGGGAGAGAAGGTCAGCACCTCCGCGTTGCCGATGTTGACGACGACGACGTTGCCCTGCGGATCGAAGGCCACGCCGTTGGGCTGCCGGAGCGGCGCACCCTGCACGAAGACCGACGCCGTGCCGTCCGGCGCGATCTTCCACACCCGCCACGTGGAGTCCGCGCCCGCGTCGCCCATCTGCGTGGCGTAGGTGGTGCCGTCGTCCGCCACTTCGATGTCGTTGATCCAGGTGACGCCCTCGACGCGAGCCTCGCCGGCGGGCGCGCCGGTGCGCAGGTCGAAGCGGCGGATGACGGCGACGCTCGGCTCGCCCGCGCGCAGGCCGCCGTCGCGGTCGGCCAGGTACAGCATGCCGCGGGCGATGTCGCTGCCGAACGGCTCGTTCAGCACCAGGGGCGGCGACAGGTTCGCCCGCTGCGCCGGGCCCTGTACCCCGATCCAACGGGCGGTGTGAACCGATCCGTCGTGGTTGATGAACGAGACCCAGGCGTCGTTCCCCTGCACGCCCTGCGGAACCCCGCGGTTCGGCACCACGATGACGCCGCGCTCCGCGTCGTACGAGCAGCTCTCCGCGGAGAAGATGGCGCCGAAGACCTTGACGTTCGAGGAGATCGGCTCGAACTCGCGGCCGGGCGTGGCGATGACCGGCATCCCCAGGCGATTGCCGGTCACGTAGGGCCGTGTTTCCTGCTGCTGCGCCAGCGCCGGCCCGGCGAGGCTGGCGGCCAGCACGGCGAGCAACCCGATTCGCTTCATGTGCGATCTTCTCCGTTCCATCGTGGGCATCTGAGCCGCGGCTTCACGGCTACGGCTTCTCCGCGCGCATCCGGCAGCACGACGAGCTAGCACAGGCCGTTCCGGCGCCGCGCGTCACGCACGGGTAAAGTTCGCGGTGTAGCTCCAGCGCGACCCGAAGTGCTCGCGCAGAACGAAGCCGCTCGCACCGGCGAGCGCCTCGACGCGCGCGACCGGCAGCCGGTCGGGATCGGGAACGTGCTCGCTGATGGAGAGGGTCCCACCCGGCCGGAGCACCCGGTGCGCCTCGCCCATGAACGCGTCGGGGTCGCCTATCTCACCGAGGACGGTGACCAGGTAGACGATGTCGAAGGCCGCGTCGTCGAAGGGAAGACGGCCTGCCTCGGCTTCCGTGAAGCCCACGTTCCGGAGCCCCGCGGCCTCCACCTTTCGCCGCGCACGCGCGAGCATCTCGGGCTGAAGGTCGAGCAGCTCCAGCCGTCCCGCCGGGTTCGAGCGCGCGATCTCCACCCCGTAGAAGCCCGTTCCGGCGCCGACTTCCAGAACGCGCTCCGCCGGCAGGGGAAGCCGCGCCGCCAGCGTGCGCGGCGAAAGGACCAGGTGCCGCCAGGGCAGATCGAGAAGGAACGCCAGGTCGTGCGGAAAAATCCCCCGCTTCAACGCGGCCAGGATGCGTGCGGCTTTCATCGAGATTGCCTGCGCGAGCAGGAGGGGTGGCCGGACTTTTCGCCGGGACGATCCCGGCGCGCACGAGCTCTCATACCGTTCGTCATCGAGGTTTGTGCAAGAGAACCGCAAAAAGGTTTTCTCCGTGGCTTTCAGTTCCTTCCGTGTCCTCCGTGTGATGCTTTCTCTGTGGTTCTCTCACCGCGTCTCTGCGCCTTTGCGTGACATCTTGATCCTTCGGGGCTGCACAGAACTTCTGTCGAGACGGGATTACTGGTTCCGGTTGCGTCCCCCGCACTATCTTCCTGCACCGCCACGCGCCGTCCGCGCGACGACGCAGCCGGAATCCATCCCTCCCAAGAGGACTGCCAATGCGCACCCTTCTCCTTCTCGCCCTCGCGGCGCTGGCGGCACCGGCGCCGTTGCTCTTTGCCCAGGCCACGCCCCCGCAACCCGTTCCGCACCCGGTCACCGTCTCCGCCACGGCGGCGAAGGCGGAGGACGTGGCCTCCATCGACGCGATCATCAAGGCGCTGTACGACGTGATCTCCGGGCCCGTGGGCGCGCGGCGCGACTGGAACCGCATGCGTTCGCTCTTCATCCCCGGCGGCAAGCTGATCCCCACCGGCACGCGGCCCAACGGCAGCACCGGGATGCGGCTCCTGGAGGTCAACGACTACATCGCGGTGACCGGGCCCGTCCTGGAGCGCATCGGCTTCCGCGAGCGGGAGATCTCACGCCGGGTGGACGAGTACGGACCCATCGCACACGTCTTCAGCACCTACGAAGGCCGCGCGGAGGCGGACACGGTGCCCACGCGCGGCATCAACAGCATCCAGCTCGTGAACGACGGCACCCGCTGGTGGGTCGTCTCCGTCTACTGGGCCGCCGAGACCCCCGCGCGCCCCATCCCGCGCCAGTACCTCCCGCAGTAGGCGCGCGGAGGTCAGTCGCGTGGCAGCCCGCGCCAGAAGCGCTCCAGAACGCGGCGCACCTCGCGCGGCCTTTCCACGTGTGGGAAGTGTCCGGCCGGGACGATCGCCAGCGACGCGTTGGGGAGGTGGCGGGCGAGCTCCTGGACCATCGCGACGGGGATAGGGTCCGTGTCCCCGTGCACGATCAGGGCGGGCGCGCCGACCCGCGCGAGCGTGTGCCAGAAGTCGTACGCTCCGAGCCTGGAGAACAGGAGCGATGCCACGGCGGTCCCGTTCGCCGCCGTCCGCGGCGTGGTGCCGACCTTCAGCCGGCGGGCCAGGGCGCGGTCGCGAAAGGTGGTGCGGAAGGACAGCCAGTACAGCGAATCCACGGCGACCGGGTCCCTGGCCTGGAACGCGGGAGAGCTGCTCATCCGCGCGATCGCGACGGAATCCGCGGGTGTCCGGGCGCGCGCCTGCCGTTCGCGCGTGGCGGCGCGGAACCGCTGGCCCGGTTCCATGGGCGAAACGAGGACGAGCGAGCGGGTACGTTCCGGGTGCGCGGCAGCATACCGGAGCGCCAGCAGCGCGCCCCACGAGTGCCCCAGCAGGTTCACCCGCGGTAGGCCCAGCCCTTTGCGGACGTCCTCCAGATCCTCGATGAAAGTCTCCATCGTGATCCGCTCGTCGGGGGCACCCTCCGAACGTCCTGTGGCCCGCTGATCGTACAGGACCAGCACCGTACCCGCGGCGAGCCCGCCGGGGTTGCCGGCCAGGTAGTTCATGTCGAGGCCGGGCCCCCCGTGCACCACCAGAACGGTATCCGTTCCCGCCCCCAGGAACCGGTAGTGCAGGCGGGTTCCGTCGCGGGTACGGACCCACGCGTCAGGCGCCGGGGACGTCGCGGCGGGGCGCGGAACCATCGCGCAGGCGGCGAGGAACGCGCTTGCGGCGACGGCTTTGAGAACCGGCCAGGCTCTTGGCATCGGCGGCGGAGAGTCGGTGGAGAAATGTTTAGCCTGGCTAAATAACATTGAATTCGCCGGAGTTCGTCAAGGCCCGTGCTCACGCACCGTCCGCCGAACCGCTGCCCCCCGCGTGCCTCATGCGGGAAGCACGCACGCGACTTCCAACACGGACCTTTGCGGCGCGGCCGCGGCCCACGACTGCAGGAGCGTGCGCGCGGCGTCGTGACTCACGGCCGAGATCCCCACCCTGCGCTCGGGCGTCCATTCGGGCGCGCTCGCCTGGCCGCAGTCGCTGTGTGGAGTCCCATGGCTGCATGCTTCGCAGAGGATCCGGACGGATCCGGTCCAGTCCTCCACGGCCATGCCGCGCTCGTCGGCCATCTGCTGCATCGCTTCGACCTCTTCGGGCGCCGCGGCGAGTACGACCGCCCGAAAGGTGCTTTCGCCGGAGCCCCACAGGCGCTCGATCTCGTTGAAGACCGGGATCTGCCTTCCGTCACGCAGGCGAAAGCCGTCGGCCTCCCCGTCGTGCAGCAGCACGTCGCCGCGATGGCGCCCCGACTCCGCGAACGGCACGTTCTCGATGATGCCGCGCGCGGGATCGATGCGATCGCACCACACGACCTCCTGGTTTGCGGCGAGGCGCACGGGTACCGGGCCGAACCGCATCTGGAGCGGGCCCTCGCCCTGGGGAACGGGTATGCCGCACGCCGCCCAGGCCGTACGCGCATCGTTCCACCTTTCCAGCGCGGTGGCGGCGATGCCCAGGTTCCACCACGCGCCTCCATCCTCCGGGTCCAGCTCGGCGGCCCTGCGGCTGCACTGCGCGGAGTCTTCCCACCGGCGCATCCGCTTGTACACGAGGCCCAGGTTGAACCACGGCGCAGACCAGTCCGGCGCGGCCCGGGTGGCCGCGCGGTACGCCCGCTCCGCCTCGTCCAATCGCCCCTCGGCCAGGAGATCGCCACCGAGCAGGTTCAGCGATTCGGGGTTCGCTTCGCTCACTCACGTACCCTCTCGAAAGAAGTTCTGTGCAATTTTTGGAAGGACCAAGATATCACGCAAAGGCGCGAAGACGCGAAGGAAAGACACGGGATTACTTTCTTTGCGCCTTCGCGCCTTCGCGTGAGATCATTTCCTCTCGATGCACACGGATATCCATGAGAACGCTGTAAGTGCCGAAAAATCAGCACTCATGTACCGAAGCTACGGGAGAGGACGACGCCTCTCCCGCTAGTTGGCGCTGGCGCGGATGTGCTCCCGCACCCAGGCGCGGGCGGCGGCATCGAAGGGACGACGCCACCCACACACAGCGGCGAGGGCCACGCTCCACACCAGGTGGCGCTGCGCCGCGCTCCGGTCGCGCAGCACCGCCGCCGGGACGAATCCCAGCGCCACCAGGAGCGACGCCTTGAAGCGCACGGCGTTGTAGGAGGGCGGATCTGCCAACTCTTCCATCACCTCGGCGGCCGTGGCGCGCCCGCGGTGGTAGACGATGTCCATGATCTGGCGTTCGCGGCGGCTCAGCGCGATGGGTACGCTTGCTTCCACCAGTTGTCCCGGAGCTTGATGCGGAGAAATCAGCATATGCGGGATATTCAGCACTCAACCCGCGAAGTCAAGCTTCGGCTCCGCGGTACCACCCTTTGTTAACAAGCGGGACCGTAATCCAACATGGGATGGGTAGTCTCGCAACCATCACCGACCCACACACGAGCCGAACCATGATCCGCATCGCCATCGGGATTGCCGTGCTGGCCGCGTTCGCCGCCTGCGCCGGGGAAAAGGGCGCCGCATCGCCGCCGACGGACGCGGTCGCGCTGGAGGGCGTCACCGTGATCGACGGCACCGGCGCGCCGCCGCGGCCGGGAATGACGGTGCTGGTGCGGCGAGGGCGCATCGCCGGGCTCTTCCCGGCGCGGTCCCAGCGGCTCCCGCCCGGCACGCGCGTCGTATGGCTCGCCGGGCATTACGTGATCCCGGGGCTCATCGACTCGCACGTGCACCTCGCCACCTGGGACCGCGGCGGCATCTACCCCTCGCTCCTGCGCCACACGCTGATGGGCGGGGTGACGACGGTGCGCGACATGGGCGGCCGCACCGGAAAGGTGGCGGAGCTGGCGCGGGCGGCCCGCACCGACACGGCGCTCTCCCCGCGGATCTACTACTCGGCGGTCGTGGCGGGGCCGCGCTGGTTCGCGACGTACGACTCGGTCCGGGTGAGGTACTGGTCCGCGGGGCACCCGGCGGGCCGAGCTCCGGGGGTGCGCATGCTCTCCGCCGACGCGGAGATCGACGGCATCGTGCGCGAGGCGCGTCGGATGGGTGCCACGGGGATCAAGGTGTACTCCGACGTCCCGCCCGCCCGCTTCGCCGCGCTGGCGCGGGCGGCGCGTGCCCGGGGGCTGCGGGTGTGGACGCACGCGGTGGTGCCCCCCACCACCCCCGGCGAGCTGGCCGCCGGGGGCGCGGAGGTGATGAGCCACTCCGACCAGGTGATCTGGGCCGGCGCCCCCGCGGTGGGCGACCGCGAGGCGCGGGGCGTGCTCCTGCGCACGGTCTCGCCCCAGGGGCCCGGCTTCGCGGCGCTCTTTCGCGCCATGCGGGAGCGCGGGGTGATGCTGGAACCCACGCTGTACGTCATGCAGGGGCGGGGCGCCGGCGTGCCCGCGCGCGCCTCGCTCGACACGCTCCCCGGGTGGGCGGTGGACGCGGCCGCCGCGGCGCATCGCGCGGGGGTGCGCCTGCTGGCCGGCACCGACGACATGGGGCGCCAGTCGCCGAACATCCACGGCGAGCTGCAGCTCCTTGTGCGCCAGGTGGGGCTCACCCCGCTGGAGGCGATCCGCAGCGCCACGCAGTACGGGGCGGAGGCGCTGGGCGCGCAGGACTCGCTCGGCACCATCGCGCCGGGGAAGGTTGCCGACCTGGTGGTGCTGCGCGCCGATCCGTCGGCCGACATCCGCAATACGCAGACGATCGCGTACGTCATGCAGCGCGGCCGCCTCCACCCGCGCACCGAGCCGTGGTTCAGGATGCCCCTGGCCGATCCGCCGGCAGCGCCGTGACGCCGGTGCGTCCTTTGGGCCGGCTCGCCGTCTTATATTGGAGGGGGGCGCCCGGCCCCCGTCGTATTTCCACTGGCGAGATCTCGTGACGGCTACCGCAACCATCCCGACGACCGAGCAGGCCTGGACGGAGTTCCGCGATGGTCTGCACGGCTTCCTCCTGCGGCGCGTCGGCGATCCGGACGTCGCGGACGACCTTCTCCAGGACGTCTTCCTCAAGGTGCACACGCAACTCGCCGAGCTGCGCGATCCCGGCCGGTTGCACCCGTGGATGTACCGCGTGGCGCGCAACGCAGTCGCGGATCACTTCCGCGCGCGCCGCGCCGCCGCGCCGCTCTCCGAAGCCCTCCCCGCCCCCGAGCGCGAGCGCGACGCGGTGGCGGAGCTGGCGCCCTGCATCCGCGCGCTGGTCTCGCGGCTCCCGGCGCCGGACCGCGAAGCCCTCGAGCTCACCGATCTCGGCGATCTCACGCAGGCGGAGCTGGCGCATCGCCTCGGCATCTCCGCATCCGGCGCAAAGTCACGCGTGCAGCGTGCGCGTGCCCGGCTCAAGGAGGCGGTGGTCGCCTGCTGCAAGGTGTACCTCGATACAGCAGGCGGCGTGTCCGACTACGCTCCGGGTCCAAACTGCCATTGTCATCGTGAAGATGGAGAGGCGGGCCGATCGTGCGCGTGAGCCTGCATCCTTTTCCGTTCGCGCGCGTCTTTATGGATGTACCCCGCGACGATGCGGCGGACGCGCGAACACCATTTCAAGGAGCGATCCCATGCGCACGAACGACGACCTCACCCACCGCATCTCCCCCGCCGCCGAGCCCACCCCGAGCGACCCGCAGGACTCCGCCTGCTGCGACGACGACTGCTGCGGCGGCACCACCCCCGACAGCGGCACCTGCTGCTGACACCTGCGCGGGAGGCGCCGACGGCCGGCGTCTCCCGCGCACTGGACACGCCGCCTCGGGGCGACCATCATCGTAGTTCCCGAACCCGAGGAGGTTTATGAACCTGCAAGACTATCTGGCTGCGCCGTGGACCGTGCATGGCAGGGCGATGCGCGACGACGGCTCGCTCTACTACGTCTTCACCATCGAGGAGCTGCCAGGCTTCTCCGCGGTGGGCGACACGCGGGCCGAAGCGGAGAGCGAGTTCCCGGACGCGCTGGAGACGTACCTCGCGGCCGCGCTGGAGAATGGCGAGCGCCCGCGGCTGCCGGTCCAGGTTCAGGCGGCGTGACGGGTAGCGGATTCTTGACAGAACAACTTTAGTTGATATATTTGCCCGCATGACTACGGCGACCCGCAACCCGGCCCAGGTGGCGCGCTGGTTTCACGCGCTCTCGGACGAGACTCGCGTCCAGATCGTCGAGATGCTGGTGGGGGGTGAGCGGTGCGTGTGCGACCTGCAGGAGGCGCTCGATGCGGCGCAGTCGCGGCTCTCCTTCCACCTCAAGGTGCTCAAGGACGCCGGGCTCATCTCGGGAAGGCGCGAGGGGCGGTGGAACCACTACTCGCTCAATCCCGGGGTGCTGGACGCGATGGGCGGGTACCTGGCGGAGGCGGCATCCGCGCAGCACGGCGGCGCGTACCAGGGCGGATGCTGCCGGTGACTTTTTTTGATCCGAAACATCAACTTTTCCTGATGAAGGGAGTCGCACGATGAGCGACCTGGGCGGGCGGGATCTTCCGGTGGCGGTGATCGGCGCGGGGCCGATCGGGGTGGTGGCGGCCGCGCACCTGGTGAGCCGGGGTGAGACGCCCCTGGTGCTGGAGGCGGGCGATGCGGTGGGGGCGAGCATCCGGCAGTGGGCGCACGTGCGGCTCTTCTCGCCCTGGCGCTACCTGGTGGATCCGGTGGCGGTCTCGATGCTGGAGCCGGCCGGGTGGACCGCGCCGGACCCGGAGGCGCTTCCCACCGGCGGAGAGCTGGTGGAGCGCTTCGTGGAGCCGCTCGCCGCCCTCCCCGCCATCGCGCCGCACATCCGGCTGGGCGCGCGCGTCACGGCGGTCTCGCGGCATGGCTTCGACAAGATGAAGACGCCCGGCCGCGCTCAGGTGCCGTTCGAGCTGGTGGTGCGCACCGCGGATGGCGGCGAGGAGCGCATCTTGGCGAAGGCGGTGGTCGATGCCTCCGGGACGTACCTCTCGCCCAACCCGCTCGGCGCCGGCGGCATCCCCGTGCCCGGCGAGACGGAGCTCGCCGGCCGCATCGTCTACGGCATCCCGGACGTGCTCGGCCGCGACCGCGCGCGCTACGCGGGGAAGCGGGTGCTGGTGGTGGGGAGCGGACACTCCGCCTTCAACGCCCTCCTCGACCTCGCCGCCCTCGCGCGCCGGGAGACGAACACCGCGATCGTCTGGGCCATTCGCCGGACAACCACCGCGCAGCTGTACGGCGGCGGCGCGGACGACCAGCTCGCCGCGCGCGGCGGCCTCGGCACACGGATGCGCGCCCTGGTGAGCACCGGCGCCGTTCGGCTCGTGACCGGCTTCCGCGCCACCCGGCTGGATGCGGACGCGGACGGCATCACCGCCAGGGGCGAAGACGCTTCCATCGGCCCCGTCGATGAGATCATCGTCACCACCGGCTTCCGCCCCGATCTGTCGATCACCCGCGAGCTGCGCCTGGGCCTCGACCCCGCGCTGGAGAGCCCGGTCGCGCTCGCGCCCCTCATCGACCCGAACGAGCATAGCTGCGGAACTGTGTACCCGCACGGCGCGGCCGAGCTGGCGCACCCGGAGCCCGGCTACTACACGGTCGGGATGAAGAGCTACGGCCGCGCGCCCACCTTCCTCCTTCTCACCGGCTACGAACAGGTGCGCTCCGTAGTCTGCGCCCTCGTAGGCGACGATGCCGGCGCGAAGGCGGTCGAGCTCGTGCTCCCCGAGACGGGGGTGTGCTCGACGGATCTGGGCGGCTCCTGCTGCTCCGCGCCCGCCGATGCGCCCGTGCTGGTGGGGCTGGGATCGAGGAGCGGGCGGCCCTCGCTTCCCCTGGCCGTCACGCGGTGAGGTGAGCGCTGCGGCTCCCGCCCGTCCGGCGCTCTACTACGGGTGGGTGCTGGTCGGGGTGCTCTCGCTGACGGAGACGATCTCGTACGGGATCCTCTCCTACGCCTTCCCCGTCTTCCTGCAGCCGATGGAGCGGGAGCTGGGGTGGTCGCGCGTGGAGATGACGGGGGCGTTCTCGCTGGCGCTGCTGGTCTCGGGCGTCGCGGCGATCCCGGTCTGCCGCTGGGTGGACCGGCATGGCGCGCGCGTGCTGATGAGCGCCGGATCGCTCGCCGCCGCCCTGCTCGTGCTCGCCTGGTCGCGCGTGGGGAGCCTCCCCGCGTTCTATGCCATCTGGATCGCGCTCGGCTTCGCGCAGGCGGCCGTGCTGTACGAGCCCGCCTTCGCGGTCATCGCCACCTGGTTCGTGCGCCACCGCGGTCGTGCTCTGACCGTGCTCACATTCCTGGCGGGCTTCGCCTCGGTCATCTTCCTCCCGCTCTCATCGCGCCTCGTGGAGACGCTGGGGTGGAGGAGCGCGCTCGTGGCGCTGGCCGTCGTCCTGGCGGTCGGCACCTTTCTGCCGCACGCCCTTCTCCTCCGCCGCCGCCCCGCCGACCTGGGGCTGGTACCCGACGGCGGCATCGTGGCCGCGGAGGGCGGACCCGCCGTGCATCCGGAGACCAGCGTCTCCACGCGCGATGCGCTGCGCAGCCGATCGTTCCGCTGGCTCGCCGCCGCGTTCTTTCTGTCGTCGCTCACCACGTCAGCGGTGTTCGTCCACCTGATCCCCGCGCTCACGGAGTGGGGATACGCCCCGGCGTTCGCGGCCGCCGCCACGGGGATGATCGGCACGCTGGGGCTCCCGGGCCGGCTGGTGTTCACGCCCCTCGGCACGCGCTGGTCGCGCCCGGGCGTCACCGCCGGCATCTTTGCGCTGCAGGCGGCGGGGCTCGCGGTGCTCCTCGCCACCAGCGGGCGGGGCGGCGTGTGGGCGTTCGTCATCCTCTTCGGAGCCGGCTTCGGCGCCATCACCCCCGCCCGCGCGGCGCTGGTCGCGGAATACTACGGCGCGGCCAACTACGGCAGCATCAGCGGCGTCCTCGCGCTGATCCTCGCCGTCGCCCGTGCCGCCGCGCCCGTGGGATCGAGCGTCCTCTACACCGCCGCGGGCGGATACGGTGCCGTGATGTGGTCCCTCGCCGGCGCCTCCGCCCTCGCCGCCGGCGCCATCCTCCTGGCCGAGCCGCGACGCCGCGCGGTTCCCGAGGTCACCCATGCGTGAGAACGGCAGGTCCTCACGCGGAGGCGCGGAGACGCTGAGAGAACTTAGAGACCCGTTCCGCGACTCGCGTCTCCGCGTGAGCCGCTGTTAGGGAGGCTGAACCGGCGCACCCGTGCCCGTGGCTCGCGAGGTGCTGGAAGGCACGCTTGCGTATGGGCTACGACATCGGAGGGTGCACGTGAGCAAACTGGGACATTGGAGCGGGCGGGTGCCCGGCAGACGGGCGCGCGGGCTGCTGCGCGGGCTGGGGCTGCGCAGGCTCGCGGCCGAGACGTTCCGCGGGTTCTACGAGGACGACATCATGACGTACGCCGCGGCCGTGGCGTACCAGGCGCTCTATGCCCTCTTCCCCTTCATCATCGTACTGCTGGCGCTGTTCAGCTTCCTGGACCAGCCCGAGCTCTTCCAGTGGCTGCTGGACCACAGCCGGCGCTTCCTGCCGGGCGAGGCGTCTGACCAGGTGGAACAGGTGGTCGGCGAAATTCGCGGGCGGCGCCAGAGCGGACTCCTTTCCGTGGGCCTCCTGACGACGCTGTGGATCGCGTCCGGGGGCGTGCGCTCGGCCATGAACGCGCTCAACAAGGCGTACGAGGTACCCGAGGGGAGGGCGATCTGGAAGCGCTTCGTCCTTTCGTTCGGCTACGTTCTGCTCGCCGGCTCGCTGGTGGTGGTGGCGACGGGGCTGATGGTGTTCGGGCCGATGGCGAGCGACTGGGGGCTGCGGCAGGTCGGCGCGCCCGCCGGCGTCCGCGAAGCCGTCGCGTGGCTGCGCATTCCGCTGGCGATCGCGGGGGCGGTGGCGGGCGTCTTCCTGGTCTACCTGGCGATGCCCAACGTGAAGCAGCGCGTGGCGCTCGTCGTGCCCGGCGCGGTGTTTACGGTGGTGCTGTGGGGCCTCGTCTCGCTGGGCTTCCGCTGGTACGTGGAGCACCTGGGGCAGTTCAGCGTCACCTACGGCAGCGTGGGCGCGGTCATCGTCCTCCTCACCTACTTCTACCTGTCGTCCCTCATCCTGCTGACCGGCGCCGAGTTGAACGCCGCCATCCAGCGCGCCCGGCCGCAGGAGGGCGATGCATGCGCGAAGGAGCTTCCGGACGAGGACCAGGAGCCTGCGAAGGAGCATGCCGCGTAAACGAAAACCATCACACAGAGACACGGAGGAGAACAGCAAGGGAGGGGAAAGAACCTCTTGTCTGTTCTTGTCGGTTCCTCTGTGTCTCTGTGTGAAGCGCGGTTGACACCACACCGGGAGCGGCCGATTGGGATCGATAACGGGACAGCGGCCACACGTCTTTGCCGCGGGCGGCGTGGACCGGGCGGGCGAGCGGCGCAAGGACGCGGATTGGATCGCCGCGCGGATGCACGATCCGCGCACCCGCTTCGCGCCCGTGTGGGAGCACCGCAACCTGTTCGTGGCGGATGAGGACGAGCCCCGCGCCGCCTGGCTCACCGCGGCGGAGGCGGCGCCGCTGGTGGCGGCGGCCGGATTCGCCGTGCTCCTGGGCGTGGCGGACGACGCGGCGTACTTCTCCTTCCCGGTAGACGAGGAGCGGGCGGACGACCCCGCCATCGCGAGCGCGGGCGAGTGGGGCGACCTGCGCCGCTTCGGACTGCGGATGGAGCCGGCGGAGGCGGGGCTGCTCGCCTTCGCGCGGGGAATGGGGCACTGGCACGCGCGCCACCGCTTCTGCGGCGTGTGCGGCGCGCCGGCCGAGGTGCGCGAGGCCGGGCACCTGCGCGCGTGCACCGGGTGCGGCACCCACCACTTTCCGCGCACGGACCCGGCGGTCATCATGCGCGTGCAGCACGGGGAGCGCTGCCTCCTGGGCCGGCAGCACGTGTGGGAGCCGGGCGTGTACTCGGTGCTCGCGGGCTTCGTGGAGCCCGGCGAGAGCCTGGAGGACGCCGTCGCGCGCGAGGTGATGGAGGAGTCCGGCGTCGCCATCACGGACGTGCGCTACCACTCCTCGCAGCCGTGGCCCTTCCCCGGATCGCTGATGATCGGCTTCATGGCCAAGGCGCTCACCGACGAGATCCGCATCGAAGACGAGATGGAGGAGGTGCGCTGGTTCACCCGCGACCAGGTCCACCGCGGGCTCGCCGACGGCACCTTTCGATTCCCCTCCAACTACTCCATCTCGTACCGGCTGGTGATGGACTGGCTGGAGGGATGAGCGGCGCCGTTCAGAGAACAACCGTTTCCGTTCGCTGAACCCGTTCGGACACCCTCGGAACACCCCGCCACGCACTGCCCAACCACGAAAATCCGCATGGATTCTCACTTTTCCGCATCCGGCACGTTGAGCACGCCCGTTGCCTTTAGAGAGTCCGACCGAGCGCGACGAGCGCGCTGCGGTGGACCCAACCCCGAGCAAACGAGGCTCCCCATGAAGCAGCTCCTCACGGTACTCGCCCTCGCCGCCCTCGCCGCCTGCGGCGGGAACGAAGCGGAAGACACCAACAACGCGGGCGCGACCACCGACCCGGCGGCCAGCTCCGCCCCGGCGACCGACCCGGCGGCGACCGCCCCGGTGACCGACCCGGCCGCCACCCCGGCCATGCCCGCGGACTCCGCGGCGACCACGGGCACCACCCCCGCCCCCGCGGCGGGCACCGACTCGGCTCCGGCGGCTCCGGCCAGCCACTGAGCCTTCGGGCAGGATGAACGAAAGGGGCGCACCCAACCGGGTGCGCCCCTTTCCTCACATCGGGTCAGCGGCCCGCTATCCCCTCGCGGCCGCCATCGCCCGCTGCACGTACTCCATCAGCGGCCGCATCGCCGCCACGTCCATCCCGTGCACCGTGGACTCCTCGCGGTACACGTTGCCGAGCGAGCGCTCGATTCCGGGGCTGCCGCCCGTGAACTCCTCCACCAGCCCCGTCCAGCGTCGAGCGAGCGCCTGCACGCGCCCGTCGGCGGGGTCGGTGCCGCGCTCCATCTCGGCGCGCACCTCGTCCATCAGCCGCGGCCACTCGGCCTCCACCTCGCGGATGCGCGCCTCGCCCACCCGCTCGCGGCGCTGGCGAAGCTCCTCCAGCTGCTCCGGGGTGTAGTATTTCTCGAACATCGTCATCGCCTCGATCGTTTGAATGAGCTCGTCGGCGGAAACCGTTTCCGCCGCGCGGAGCCGGGATGCGATCTCCTCCAGCCGCTCGCACAGCCGCTGCTGGAGGCGGATCTGCTCGCGAACGCGTTCCAGGTGGAGCTCCACCACGCGGGCGGGGGAGAACCGCGGGTCGTCCAGCATCCCGCGGATCTCCTCCAGCCCCCACCCCAGCCGCCGCAGCGACTGGATGCGGTGGAGCCGCTCGACCTCGTCGTCGCCGTACAGGCGGTGCCCGCTCGGCGTGCGGCGCCCTGGCCGCAGCAGCCCCACCTCGTCGTAATGGTGCAGCGTGCGGACGGTAAGCCCCGTACGCCGCGCCAGCTCCCCCACCTTCCACCCGCCCGCCTTCATCGCATCCGCTCCGTGTTCGTCGTGGCCACGGCACAACTCTACAACCTCACGCTACGTGAGGTGCAAGGGGTAACCGCGACTCAGTAGAGTCGAGTCGGGGCGCCGTGGCATGGTTGCCCGGTTTCCCCGACCCGCTCATCGCACCGGACGTGCGGATTTCCCGCATCCGGCTCTCCGACTGGGTTCACTTCAAGGCATGCGAGAGCGCCACCGGCCGGCGTCCGCCGAGTTGCACCAGGCCCAGTTCGGCCCGGAGCCACTGATCGGAGAATCGCCGGGTCCCCCGCCCGGGGACCCTCCACCGGCATTACCCGGCTTCCACGGTACCATGAGCCCCTCCGACCGCCGCACCGGCCGCTCGCATGCCCGAGCGTTGCGGAGCAGCGACCTCCGCTCCGGCGCGGGTCTCCCGTGGTGCGCGCGCATTCTGTGCCTTGGATGCCCTCCCCATTACCCCGGCGAGTCGCCCGGCCTGCGACAGGTTGAAGGTCCGGGCGCGGCGGCCTTGCCCTCTCTGTGGCAGGGTCGGCGCTCGCGTCGCCTGTTTTTCGAGGCCTGCTCAGGGTTCACTCTCTTTGGAATGGATCTTCTCCCCCCGCTGCAGCATGGCGAGCAGGGTGGCGATGCGGGCGGCGCGGGCCTCGGGCTTGGCGGTCTGGATGCGAAAGAGGATGGCGTAGCGGTTGGCGCCGTCCAGCGACGCAAAGAAGTCGCGCGCGGCCGGCGAGCGGTCCAGCTCCGCCTGGAAGTCGTCCGGGACGGTGGCGTTGCGCTGCGAATCGTAGGCGGCGTCCCAGCGGCCGTCCGCCTTCGCGCGCTCCACGGCGTCGATCCCCGCCTCACGCATGCGCCCGGCCGCGGTGAGCACCTCTACCTTGTCGCGGTTGATCTTGGACCAGAGGCTCTTCGGGCCGCGCGGACCGAACTTCTGGAGCCACGACTCCTCGTCGTAGCCCTTCTTCTGGCTGTCGATCCACCCGTAGCAGAGCGCCACGTCCAGCGCCTCCGCGTACGACAGGGAGCGGAGCGCCGCGCCCTTTTTGGCGAGCCGCATCCACACCCCCGGCGACTCGCGGTGGTGCCGGTCCAGCCATTCGGCGAAGGCGTCGGAATCCTCGAAGAGGACGATGGGAAGCTCCTGCGCGGGCTTCTTGGCCATGATCGTTAGCGGGTCAGCCGGCGACGAGCGCCTGGAGCTTCTTGGGAGCGACGATGCAGTACGACTGCACCGCCAGCGAGTGCAGCTCGTCGTCGTCCACGGTGTCCACGTAGGCGCCGATCCACCCCTTCACCCCCACGTACGGCGGCACGAAGAACTTTTCCGGCTCGGAGCGCACCACGATCTCCTGCACGCCCAGCGGCGCGGCGAGCCAGAGCCCGGCGCGCCCGCCGCCGTGGTGGTTGCCGGCGGCGGCGAACATGGCGAAGATGCGCTTGCGAACGCGAAAGGTGGGCGCCCCCCACGCCTCCTGCTCGAACGCTTCGGGAAGCGCCAGGCACACGCGGCGCACGCGTTCCAGCGAGTCTTCTGCGGGCGGGGCGGGCATGTGGATACCGGGTGCGAGGGTGGCCGGGGAACCGCAATTATAGGGCGCGCCGCCGCCGCTAGACAGGGCCACCCCTGGCATCCGGACGCCGTTGTTCGCATCCTTCCGGGAGGAAAGCAAGCGACCTACCCGAACGGAACGAGAATGCCGGAGCAGACGAAAAGGAAGCCGGGGTACCCCGCGGCGCGCATCGTGGCGCCCACGGTGGTGGAGCAGCTCGCGGCGCACCTGGCGCACGCCCAGGCCGTGGGCGTCACCGACTTCGCGCCGCAGCCGGACGCGCGCACGGTGGAGGCGGTGATCAACGCCTCCTTCTGGGCCAGCCTGCGGCGCGAGGAGGGGCACTCGCCCAAGATCTCGCTCGCCTTCGTCCCGCCCGAGGCGGCGGGGCACGCCATGGTTTTCGAGCGCCCGCTCCCCCTCAACCCGCGAGACCTGGCGCGGCTCGCCCCCGCCGTGGAGGGCCCCGGCACCCACCTGGGCGTCTGGCCGGTCGGCGACGTGCTGCGGGTGTGGGGAACCACGCGCCGCGTACCCACCATCTGCTTCGTCCTGGAAGTGGTGGATCCGGGGCTGCTGGTGGTGAAGTACCGCCGCGGCGACGAGTACGACAAGTACGGCACCGTCGCCGTGCTGGAGGGGGAGCGCATCAAGGTGGTGGACGAGGCGGGGGCCTCCCTCCCCGATTGCCCCACGCTCCTCTCCTCGCTGCTGGGCTTCGAGGCGCCGGCGCCGGCCGCGGGGCCCACCAACGTCCTCTCGCAGCTCGCCGTCTCCATGCGGGCACACGGGCGGGGCGGCTCGCTCCTGGTGGTCCCCGGCGACGGCGAGGGGTGGCACGCATCGGCCGCGCGCCCCATCCCCTACACGGTAACGCCCTTCGCCGACCTGACGGAGGTGCTCGCCGCCCCGGCCGAGGAGCGCAGCCTGCCGGCCTGGCGCGAAGCCTTCCGCCGCTCGGTGGACGGGGTGGCGCGGCTGACCGCGGTGGACGGCGCGACGGTCATCAACGAGCGCTACGAGCTCCTGGCCTTTGGGGTGAAGATCGTGCGGCGCGGGAGCACGCGGGTGGAGCGGGTGTCGGTCACCGAGCCGGTGGTGGGGAACACTTCCACCGTCGTGGAGCCGTCGCGGCTGGGCGGGACGCGTCACCTTTCGGCCGCCCAATTCGTTCATGACCAGCACGACGCGCTCGCGCTGGTGGCGTCGCAGGACGGGCGCTTCACCGTCTTCGCCTGGTCGCCGTGCGAAGACATGGTACACGCGCACCGGGTGGATACGCTCCTGATGTGACGCCGCGCAACTCCGCGCGGTCGGGCGGGTATCACCCCGGCCGCTGCGTCACTCTGCGCCGCCTGCCGTGCGGGCGGCGCGCTAGATGCAGAAACAGGAGCCGCCGCGGCTCCACCGGACCCTGGCCTGCAGCGCCGCGGCACCTCCGCCGTCCGGCGACGAACCCCGCGAGGACTCTCGTGATGAAACGTCTTTACCCCGTTCTCTTCCTCGCGCTGGGCCTCGCCGCCTGCGAACGAAACCCCACCGGCGGCAGGGAGAACCTGACGGTGGGCCAGACGCTCACCATCAACGTCAACGCGGACTCGGTCTGCAGCGCACCCATCAACCGGCAGGTCCGGGTGGTGGCGCTCTCGGAGCACAGCGCGGTGCTGGCCGACGTCAGCAACCCGCCCAACGGCTTCACCGACGCGGAGTACCAGCAGTTCGCCGACGAGTTCGAGCGGGTCGCGTGGCCGGTGGACACCGAGAACTTCGGAACGCCCAGCGACGTGGACCGCAACGGGCGCATCCTGATGCTGTTCACCAGCGCCGTGAACCAGCTTACGCCGCGCAACGCGGACTACATCGTGGGCGGCTTCTTCTACGGGCGCGACCTCTTCCCGAAGAAGGGGAACGCGGACGCGGACGGGTGCGAGGCGAGCAACGTGCGCGAGATGTTCTACCTGCTGGCGCCCGACCCAACAGGGAGCATCAACGGCAACGCGCGCTCCAAGAACTACGTGCAGACCACCACCTTCGCCACGCTGTCGCACGAATTCGAGCACCTGATCAACGCCTCGCGCCGCCTGTACGTCAACGACGCGGAGGACTTCGAGGAAACCTGGCTGGACGAGGGGCTGGCGCACATCGCGGAGGAGCTCTCCTTCTACGCCTCGGCGTCGGGGCTGGGGCCGCGGCAGAACATCGCCATCACCAACGCCTTCTTCTCCGACCAGACGCGGCTGGCCGCGCTCAACCGCTACCAGGTCCCCAACCTGGGCCGGCTGAACGAGTACTACAAGGCGCCGAGCGCCAACTCGCCGATCCAGCCCGACGACGACCTGGCAACCCGCGGCGCCGCCTGGCAGTTCCTGCGCTACGCGGCGGACCAGAGGGGCGGCGGCGAGCGCGACTTCTGGTTCAACCTGGTCAACGCCAAGACGCGCGGTATCGTGAACCTGACGGCGCAGCTGGGCACCGACCCGCTCCCCTTCTTCCAGAACTGGGGCGTCGCCATCTACACGGACGACGCGGTCCCCGGCGTGCCCGCGCAGTACACGCACCCCAGCTGGCACTTCCGCCAGGTGCTGAGCAACGACGCGTTCGGCGGCTTCCGCCTCAAGGTGGACACGCTTCTCAACGGCGTGCCGCGGCGCGTGGACCTGGCGGCCACCGGGAACGCGTACCTGCGCCTGGGCGTGCTCCCCGCGATCCGCGCGGAGGTACGCACCTCCGGCGGCGGGGCGACCGGGTCCGGCGCGTGTACCGTGGTGCCGCTCGCCCCGGTTGGGCAGGTGTACCAGGCCAGCGGCGCCGCGGCCTCCTCGATCTGCCTGGAAGGCGGCACCACGGGCGCGGAGTACGTCGTAATCCCGTTCTACGCCTCCACCGGGGGCGGCGAGGTGGCGGTCGTCACGGTGACGGCCACGGGGGTCGTGCGTCCGGTCGGCGGGCCCAATCCGGTGCTCTCGCCCAGCGGCCCCACCCTTTCGCGCGCCGCCGCCGAGGCCGCTAGCCGGGGCGCGGCGGGTGGCGACGGCGGCTTCGAGCAGCGCCTGCGCATGCGCGAGCGGCGGGAGCTGGGGCCCCGCTTCGGCGGCGGCCCGGCGTTCAACACGCTCCCCAACGCCGCGGCGCCCGAGGTGCGGCTCTCCATCGTGCGCACCCGGTAGCACGCGGCGGGCTGGACCAAGACGCGGGGAGGCACCGGCTGCCCTCCCCGCGTCTTTGCGCGCGAACCCGTAGCGCAATGCGACGGAAGTCGTTATCCTTGTTTCCTGCAAGGGTTTGCGGCGGCGCGCCCGTTTCCTTGCCCGGTCTGGCGCGCTCCCCTCCACTTTCTCCGCATCCGATGGACCTGCTGACGGGGCTTCTCGCCCTCCTCCTTGAGTACCACGAAGACGAAGAGTGCGACTGCAGCCGTGCCGGCACCTGCCGGTACTGCCTGACCCGGGTCGCCCTGGCCGAAGCGGCGCGCACCTATCCGCGGGAGTTCCGCAACGCGGAGGGCACCTGGTGGCGTGAGCTGGAAGCCCGCTTCCCGCCGCGCCGCAAGCGTGCCGCGAATCCGCCGCTCTCCGCGCTGGCGGGAGAGTAGGCGATGCGGCCGAGATTCCTCGTGGCGTTCTGCGCCGTGCTCCTTGCCGCGTGCGGCGACGGCACCGGCACGCAGCCGCTGGATCCGGTGGGGACGGTGCGCTTCGACTACCGCGGCGCCATCAGCGGGAGCTACGAGGCCATCGGCGAGCTTCCCATCGAGAACGGCGCGGCTACGCAGCCGGCGACCGGCGCGACGGCCGTGCGCCGCGACAGCCTCCTGGCCGTGGTCGCCTTCCGGCAGAGCGGCGGCACCAGGGGCGACGGCTTCTCGCTCCTCCTGGGCGCGCTCGAAAAGACCGGCTCGTACAGCATCGACGCACTCGGCTGCCAGACGGCGCCCGGCACCTGCAGGGTCGGCGTGTTCGCGCGCGACCTGGACGCGGCGATGCTCACCACCACGCCCGACACGGCGGCGATCGTGTCCAACGCCTACGTCCTCGCGTTCGGGAGCGTGAACGTGACGCGCCTGACCGACGTGCGCGTGCGCGGCACCTTCAGCGGCGTCGCCGTGCGGCTGAGCGACCAGAACCTGCAGAACCCCGTCACCATCACCAACGGCGAGTTCGACGTTCCGATTCCGCCCCAGTAGGCGAACAGCGGGTCTCAAGCAGAGACGCGGAGGCGCGGAGAGAACTTCTCCGCGCCTCCGCTTTTGCGTTGGTGCCCGGATCAGGTCAGGAAGAGGATCTGGCGCGCGCGTCCGGGGTCGGCAAACCTTAGCGGCACGAATCCACCGTGCCGGGGCTGTCACCCTTTGCGCCGTGGATTCCGGGTGGGTGGGATCAATCTTCCATGACTTCTTCCTAACCTTCTGAGCTCCGGCGAAAATGCCCTACGTAATCAGCGGACACGGGACCTACCACTGGGACTTCGACGTCACGGTCCCGGTTCCAAACAACATCAACCTGATCTTCTTCAAGGACTCCGGTGGGACGATGCGGATGGACCGCTCATGGTCCCTTTACGAAGCCTTGCAGGAAGGCAAGCAGTACAAAGACGACCAAAAACTCGCGAGCGAGGTCCGGTCGATCATCTTGCCGGGCCAACTCGTCCCAGATTTCCAGGTCACCGGCGACGATTCATTTCCGTCAGGAGCTTTACTGGTGAGCAATACAAACGGTGAGAAGTCGAGCAAAGAGGTGGTTTCGCTCAGGTCAGACGAAGCGAAACGCGGATTTGATTTGCTGCAAGCGATCTCAAAGGACGGGGGCGGGGATGTGTATTGGCTCGCCTGCACGAAGGTGATGTCAAATATCAAAGCCGCAGTGGTAAACGGCTATATTGACAATCCTCGCAAGGGCAAGGGGCTCGGGAAATAGGCGATTCTGCCTCCCCGGGCCGCACGCCGGAGCATCGGGGAGTGGCAGGCACGCGGCTCGGATGCCATTACATTCACGTCTCTCCTCATCGCAGCCGGCCGTAAGGCGGAGCACCCATCGACTGCGTGGCAATCCGACGCGTAGGCTTTTCGCCTGCCGCCGTTCACCCTCGTCGCCGGTGCGCGGGGATCTGGGGAACGCCGTTCGGCAGCTCAAGAGTAAGCCGGGAAGGGGACTGTTCACGGGAGGCGTGCAGCTTCCGATGGCGCTGGCGGAGCCGGATCTGATCGATGAGTACCAGTTGTGGTGCATTCGAGCGCACGAGCCGCGGTTCGACCACTCCGCCTTCGTGGACGTGGAGCGTTCGACCTGGAACGCGATCCTCGCTGACATGGCCGGCCTCGCGCGGGTCCTTTTGCGCAGCCGCCTCCATCAACGACGTTCCGCCGCTGGTGGGGTTCTACTATCCGGGGACGAAGCAGGAGTTCGCCGCCTCGTTCCGCGAGAACGCGGACGCGCTGGCTGAACTGCTGGACGAGCTCCCCGTATGGCTGCGGGAGCAGTTGTCCCGCGTAGAAGTGGTAGCGGTGCTGGGCATGTAGCCACAGCCGAATCCAGGCACACTCAACCCATCGGGAGGCCGCATGAGCGAGGCGACCGGGACCAGCGAGGGCGTGTACACCGAGGCGTGGCTCCTCAAGGGAATCACCGGCAACGTGCCGGGAGTTCTCGGCCTCGAAGATGGCCGCTTCACCTTCGTCACGGACGACGAGCAGGCGATCTTCGAAGCACCCCTTTCCGATGTCGGCGACGTAAAGGTGCCGTGGTACTACTTCGGCGGCGGCATGAAGCTCAGAGTCGGCGACGAGCGGTATCGCCTCACCTTCGTACGCCCGACCGCGATGGGAGGCGGCATCGGGGACATTCCCGAAGGGCGGGCGGCCTGCAGGCTGTGGCAGTCGCTGCTCGCGGGGACTGCCTGAGTCGCGTAGGCGAGCACCGCTCCGACTGCTCACCTCAACGATCCCCGCGCCTTGTACCTGCTCAACCCACTCGCCTTCGCCCGGGACCTCCAGGCCGACCGTGTACCAGAAAGTGTGAAGGCGCAGTACATGGTCCTCGGCGGAGTCGTGCAGTACGCTCAGCACGCGTGGCGCTCGCATTACGCGGCGGAACCCGCGTCACCACTGGGTTTCGCCGTGCTCGTTGCGGCCTGGGTCGCGGGCGTGTACGTGTGCTATCGCGCGAACGCCGCGGGCGACGACCAGCGCTTCGTCGAGCGGTTCGTCTGCCTGGCGGTACCGCTCACGGTTTGGACGTCCCTTGCCGGAATCGCCGGCGGCGGCGCGCTGTACTACGGGCTCGGGCTTCGCGGTGAGACGTACGGCGCCGTTGCGGGTCGCGCCTCGCTTCTGGCCTGGATCGTCTACGTCGCGGCCCTGCGCTGGCTGATCGTCCACGCGTCGAAGTGCAACGGTCCACCCCCCCTTCCCCCAAGCCGCGTGAGCCCGTATGAAGCAAGTTGGCGCGGCGATGGTCGTAGGAGGCAACTGGACGCGGCGATACGGCCACTGGTTCCGAAATGAGCAAAGAGTACGCGCTGGAGAAGTGGGTCTGGACCGACGCTGATTTCGAGCGGATGGGCTGGCACGATGCGCCCATCCGCGCCATGGCGTACCTCTCCGAGTCGTTCGAGATCGCATTCGACATCGACTACATTCTCGAGTGGGTGCATCCTGGTCCGGGTGAGACTTACTTCAGCTTCTGGATCGCTCCAGCCACGATCGTCTTCCAGAACGTCACCGACCTTCAGATCGAGCTGGAATCGTTTGGAAGCGTTACCGTGCAGGACCTCGACAGAACAGACCTGCAGCCCACGCGCGAAGGCTTCGAGGGACCGGAAGCGCACTGGCTCTGGACCTTCAACTGCCTGGAAGGAGCAATCCAGTTCCGCGCCACGGGGTTCCGCCAGACGATCCGCCGTGCTCCGACGTACCAGGGCGGACAGGCTATTCCTCTGGCGGCTCGGGGCGGTATCTCGTTCAGCGAGGAGCGCTGACACCCGCCGCTAACCATGCAACGCACCGGCCCGAGGTGCGCCCTGACGAGGCATCGGAGCTGGCGGAGCGCACCAGACGTCGCCCCGCCGTCAGGGCAAGATCGTGCGCATCGTCTCTACCGTACCCGCGGCGCCGGGCTTAGCTTAGCGACTGCCCATGTATCCCGGTTGGGCTCTCAACCCCTGTTCGGAGGAACGATGCGAATCCTGATCGCCACTGCCGCCCTGCTTTTCACCGCCGCCTCGGCCAGCGCCCAGAGCGCGCCGCTTATGCGAATCGATTCCCTCGAACAGGCCGCCCGCCGTGCGCGGAACGACAACGGCCGTGCCGCCGCCGCCAGCGCCCTGGGGTTGGCGTATGCGGAGCTGGCCGCCGACTCCGCCGCCTCAAAGCTCTTCGTGGGCGTGACGGTCGCGGGATACGTCGATCAGCGCGACCGGGCACAGAGTGCGGTGCAGGTCTCGCAGTTGGCGGATGAGGCCATCCTTCGACTCGCGGCAATCGAGGCGGCCCAGCGTACCATCATCGTCCAGCAGAACGCCCGTATCATCGAGCTGCTCGGCCAGCTGGTGAGACAGCAGCCCAGGTAAGCTGGCCGGTTTTCTGGCTCGAGCGGGTCACGCATGAACTCGCACCGGTCGCTGCCGCGGGTTGTTGCAGGGACATATTTGAGCGGCCGAGCATCTGATGCTAGGCCGCTCGCAATTCAGGGGATATGGCGGGCGAACACCTCGCCGCCTGATCGAGGCCTGTTTTCGCGCGGCGACTGGCTGCGCCTGCTGGCGGACGTCGGACTCGAGCCGGACGCCGTCCCCTTCTGGCACTCGGAGGTGGAGTACGCCATGGAGGTTTTCGTTGCCCTCAGGCAGATATCGCCGTAATCTGCGCTGGCTGCCGGAACGATGTCGGTGCCCGCGAGGGCGAGGGTGGCTACGCGCGCGAACCATCTTTCCTTGCAGCCGTTCCCGTGTCCTTTCGCAGCCAGAGAAGCGCGGCGCGTTCTGAAGTCCTCAGCCGCTCCGGCGACTCCGCTCGCGGTTCGCTGCTCCCCTTTCATCCGCCTTTCTCCGATGTCAAGCAAAGAAGCGAACGCTTATCGTTTTCTAAGGGACGCTGTTCCAAATGTCCTTAGAGTGGCTACTCTCGACTTCGACGACCAGCGGAACCTGGACATGGCCATGGCCCCCGCTTGTGCGCCACGGGATCCGGTGCAACGACAGGTATTTTTAGAGACGCTGAGGGAGGACAAGCTCACGCTCGAGCGCGTAATACAACTAATGCTGGGCTCCGCGTACGGCCATGTGCTGAAGCACCATTGCATGACAAGCTTCTCGCTGAATCTGGATCCCGAGACTTTGCTGAAGGCCTTTGTCTCCCAAAAGTCGAAGAAAAAGGACCACAATAGAGGGGTGTTCACGAGGGTCAGTGTGGCGTACCGGAAGGCGGAGCGGGAAGAGATAACCGCGGAGACCGTGCTTCGCTGCCGTGTGATCGGCATGAGCCTGGAAACCATGACCCTGCCCGACAAACCCGAGAAGTGCACAGCCTGCGCGTTCACCTCAAGGACGTCCGCGGTCGCCGCCGCCCAGTCGGTGTCGTACATGTTTCTCAGGTACATCCGGCGTGGAAATGCGAGAAGATCCGGCCCGATCGGAGTTATGGGTGAGGGCGAGGTGACGTACAACTCTGGCAAGGAGGGATATGCGCTTGTGTCACCCATCAGCAGGGTTGGCCACGATGTCGCCTCCGGTGTGTGCGGGTTCACCACTACGTTGAAATTCGATGAGATCGCCGCTACCATCACGGAACTCGTTGCCAAACTGAATCCCCAAAAGACCGGCGAATGGAATAAACTGCTCATGCTGGTGCTGAAAGAGGTTACCGTACGCGCAGACCTGACTAGAGGGACGGTGAGGACCATCTACAAGAACGACAAAACTCCCAACGGGTTCTACATATTCTCCATGTACCCGGAGCCGTCCCCAAAAAAATTCTGAGGTACACTCGCGGATTCCGGCCACAGCGCCACGCAGGGAACGGATTTGCCAAGACCCGCAGAACGACCGAGTACGGCCCCGGGCGGCGGAGGCGCGCCGCAACATGCGGGCGTTTCTTACTGAGGCGTACCAAAAGAAAGTCGCACGAACCTATCCTACCCCGGCAGGGTGCCGGGGCGGACCGGGTGGCGGAAGTTGCGGCAGGAGCGCCATTTGAGACCACAGAAGGAACAGATAGCCACAGAGAAAACCTCAAGCGGTTCTCTCTGTGGCTCTGTGTCTCTGTGTGAGCCAGCAGTTGTAGTTCTCCGCGGCCTCCGCGTCTCCGCGTGAGACTTCCCTTATCAGGTCGTCAGTGGGCGGCGTGCGGCGGCGCGCTGGTGAACATCGCGTTGCACTTCTGGCGGCCGTTGGGGTCGGCGGGGTCGTAGACGCAGACGTTGTGCATCATCCCCTCGTCTTCATGCTGCAGGACGTGGCAGTGGAAGACGAATGGCCCCGCCGCGATCGGCTCGAACACGAAGCGGATCACCACCGTGTCTCCCACGGTGTTCCCCGTAGCGTCGCGGTGCACGCCGATGGGGATGTTGTCGCGCAGACGCCCCTCGTTGGCCGGCCGCCCGTTCACCGTCATCACCGCGAAGTCGGTCTGGTGGATGTGAAAGGTGTGCAGGTTCTTCGTCTGGTTGATGATGGTCCACTCCTGCACCTGCCCCCACGGCATGGAGACCGGCGGGTGGTTCGGGGCGTAGATGGTGTCGTTCACCCCCGCGCTGTCGCCCACGAACTGGAAGGTGAAGGTGTGCCGGTTCACGTCGCGCGCCTCCGTGAGGAAGCGCAGCGTGTCGAGGACGGCGTCGTCGCGCCCGGCGGGCACGGGCCGCGACACATGGCGCGCCGAGCGCGAGGGCGTGCCCACCAGGTACCCCAGCGTCACGGGGCGCGCATTGGGGAAGATGGTGTCCGTGTACAGCTCCACGCGCCTTCCCGCCGGGGGCCCGGTGACGATCACCTCGGCGCGGCTTCCGGGCGGCAGGTACAGCGAGTCGACCGTCTCGGCGCGGGCCAGCGGGTTGCCGTCGAGCGCCAGGAGCGTCCACTGCATCCCGCGCAGCTTGAGGTTCAGGAAGTGGTTCGCGCCGAAGTTGCCGATGTGCCACAGCTGCTTTTCCCCGGGCGCCACCGGGAGCAGCGCGCAGGTGCTTCCGTTGATGTTGAACACCGTCCGCGAAGCGAAGGTGAACGACATGTCGCGCACGAGCAGCGTCCTTTCGCGCACGCCGCGGTACTGCGGGAAGTACTTGAGGATGGAGCCGACCATCAGCGCCCCGCTCAGCCCGCCGGCCACCTGCGACCCCGTAAGCCCGTGCGGGTGGGGATGATACCAGAACATCCCCTCGGTGTGGTAGCTGGGAATGGGGAAGTTGTAGCGCCATGGCCGCGCGCCGGTGGGGATGGCCACGTGCGTGACGTTGTCGCCGCCGTCCGGCCGGGGGGTCACCACGAGGCCGTGGTAGTGGTAGTTGGTGACCGCCACGTCCGCCGTCGTCTGGTCCTTGGTCGGGCGCATCGCGTTCACCACCGACATGTCCACCGTGTGCCCGGGTGAAATGAGGAGCGTGGGCGCCACGAATTGCCCGTTGTAGACGTTCGTGGTATACGTGGTGTCGCCGATCCGGTACGTGGCCGGCGCCATCCGCATGACGGTGCCCTGCAGGTCCCTCTGCACGGGGTCCTTCACCGGCCCGCATTGCTGGGCGGCGGCGTACGGCGCGGGGAGCCCCATCGCGAGAAGCGCGGGGATGACACGGAGGAGTAGCGGGCGCATGTTCGTCCGGTGGATCGAAAGGTGTGACTGCGGGACCCGCGGGAAGGATGGACGTGGAGGAACTTCGGCGCTGAAGGCCGGCGGGGGACACCGGCCTAATCCACGGACCGGCGCATAATACGAAGCACGGGGAGGCCGTGCAATGACTCGGCGCGGCGGGGGAGCGGGCTACCGCAGATCCAGCCGCATCAGCACGCGCGGAAAGCCGTTGATGACCGACGTGGTGTCGGCCGCCTTGCGAAATCCGGCCTTCTCAAAGAGCGCGCGCGTTCCGACGTACGCCATAGTGAGATCCACCTTGTCGCCCTGGTTGTCGACGGGATAGCCCTCGATGGCCGGCGCGCCCTGGGACCGCGCGTACTCGACCGCGCCGGCGAGCAGCGAGTGCGAGATCCCTTTGCCGCGGTGTCCCGGCCGCACGCGGATGCACCACACCGCCCACACGGCCACGTCGTCGACGTGCGGGATGGTGCGGGTGCGCGCAAAGGTGGTGTCGGCGCGTGGCGCGACCGCCGCCCACCCCACGACCTCGTCGCCGTCGTACGCGAGCACGCCGATCGGCCCGCGCTCCATGAGCTCGGCCACCTTTTCGCCGCGGGCGGGGCCCTGCAGGGAGACGTTCTCCATGGACGGGATGCGGTAGCTCAGGCACCAGCAGACGTTCGCGTCGGGCCGCTTCGGCCCCACCATCGTCTTGACGTCGTCGAACACGGTCGCCGGTCGAACCTCGATCGCCATGCGCCAGGATCCCGAGAGGAGGACGAGAAAACCGCCGTTGATCTTCAGTGCCCCCGAAAGAGTCACGGGCGGCCGGGACGGAGTCAAGTTTGGAGAGCCAGTTCCACCGTGCGCGGCCGCGGCCGAACAGACGCTTGCAGGCGACTCGCGAACAGGCAACATTGCCGCTTCGGTTCGCGGGGCTCGCACTCCCTCAGACCAGGGCCACCGTTCGTGTCTCCGTTCGCTCGAGTCGTTCTCATTGCAGCGTCTTCCGATCCGAAGCGAGGGCCGGAAGCCTCGCGGTCGGCTACGAGACGCGCTGAGGAGCCCCGCGTTGGAGACAGCGGGTGAAGGCGATGTGCGGCCGCAACCTGGCCGAGCTGATTCCATGCGCCGAACGCGGGTAATCATCTAGCGCTCGGCTCTATTCCACCCATTGCCCTAAGTTCCCCCAATGTCAGAGACGCTCGAAGAACGATTCCACAGGAAGCTTGAGAGCTCCTACTGGGAGGTTGGCAGGGCCACCTCTTATTGGGCGAATCGGTTTCTCCAGAAGGTTCGCCGCGTTGGAGGACTCCAGGCGTCCCGCGAGTGGCTGGATGCAAAGAAGGATACGGCCGCGGGACTCGACCGAGTGGTTTCGGTTGGCCGCGCCGACCTCTCGCTGGAGGCGATGGTTCTCGAGGAGGAATGGAAGGAATTGTTCACTCCAGAGGAACGCCGCATTGCTCGCGAGCGCCTGGATGCGGCAATCGCAAGGCACCGCGGCAATACGTAGCGCTCCGTCCGGGCAAAAGCGCGCTGAATTCCAGGGCTGACCGCTCAAACCAGCATCCGGCAGCCCGCACCTGTACACATCGCGCGACGAGAGGTAGACTCAAACCTCCCTCTCTCCTCTACCGCACGAGAACCTATGCCGGTGAATGCCAAGCAGCTGCTCCGCGAGGCGGTGGAGCGGCTCCCCGAGGACGCGACCGTGGAGGATGCGATGGATCGGCTGTACTTCGTCTCGAAAGTCGCTCGCGGGCTACAGGCCGCCGACCACGGCGACGTGGTGCCGCACGAGGAAGCTCGCCGCATCCTGCTGGCGGACCGGCGCGACTGATCGAGCGGTCCGCCTATCTATGCGGTGACCGGGGTGCCGGGGGTGGCGCCGAGGAGGCGTTCGGCGTCGGCGGGGGGGAGCGGGCGGGCGAAGAGGAAGCCCTGGCCGTAGCGGCATCCCATCCGCAGCAGCGCGCTCGCCTCCTCCTCCGTCTCCACGCCCTCGGCGATCGTCTCCAGGTGCAGGATCTCCGAAAGCGAGAGCAGGGTGCGGATCACCGCCTCCAGCGCGGGATCGGAGCGCATCTGGTGCACGAACGAGCGGTCGATCTTGAGCGTGTCCAGCGGGAGCCGGTGGAGGTAGGCCAGCGACGAGTACCCCGTGCCGAAGTCGTCGATGGCCACGCGCACGCCCGACGCGCGCAGCCGGTGCAGGAGCGGCCCGACGGCGGCCGGGTCGTCCATGATGACGCTCTCCGTGATCTCCAGGTGCAGGCGGTCCGGCGCGAAGCCCGTCTCTCCCAGCAGCTCCTGGATCTCCTGCGCGAGCGCGGGGCGGAGGAAGTGGCGGGTGGACAGGTTCACCGAAAGCCAGAGCTCCTCCATCCACGGGTGCGAGCGGCGCCACGCCTGCATCTGCCTGCACCCCTCGCGCAGCGCCCACCGCTCCAGCGCCGTGACGATCCCCGTCTGCTCGGCCAGGGGGATGAAGTCGGAGGGGGAGCAGAGGCCGAGGGTCGGGTGCTCCCAGCGCATCAGCGCCTCGAAGCCCACCAGCTCGCGCGTGTCCAGGCGCACCACGGGCTGGTAGTGCAGCCGCAGCTCGCCGCGACCGGTGGCGTGGCGCAGCTCGCCCTCCATGGCCACCTGGGCCAGCGAGTGGGCGTGCAGCTCGTCGTCGGCCACCTCGAAGCGCGACCGGCCCCTCGCCTTGGCGCGGTACATGGCCGCGTCGGCGTCGCGCAGCGCGTCCTCCGGGCGCGCGAAGCCGGTTGAGCTGACGGCGATCCCCATCGACACCGTGACCACCACCGGCTCCCCGCCGGCATCGATGGGAGCGACGAGCGCGTGCTGTATCCGCTGCGCCACCAGGGATGGCTCGTCCACGTCCTCCACCAGGAGCGCGAACTCGTCGCCGCCCAGCCGCGCGACGCTGTCGCCGTGGCGAAGGCACTGCTCCAGCCTGCGGGCCACCACCGTCAGCACGCCGTCCGCCGCCACGTGGCCCACCCGGTCGTTGATGACCTTGAAGCGGTCCAGGTCCAGGAAGATGACCGCGAAGTGGAATGCCGGCTGGCGGTGCGTGCGCGCGATCGCGCGCTCCAGGCGGTCGAGGAAGAGGGCGCGGTTGGGGAGGCCGGTGAGCGAGTCGTGGAGCGCGTCGTGGACGAGCTGCTCCTCGAAGCGCTTCCGCTCGGAGATGTCGGATTCCGATCCCACCATCCGCACGATCTCCCCGTCCGGGCCCACCACGCGTACGCCGCGCACCAGCACCCAGCGCCAGCTTCCGTCGCTGTGGGCGATGCGGTGCTCCGACTGGAAGTGCGTCCCGCCCGGGCCGCCCGGCGGGAACAGCTCCGCGTCCACGCGCGCGCGGTCGGCGGGGTGGATGCGGCCGAGCCAATCTTCGGGGCCGCGGCTGGCCTCGTCTTCGGAGGCGCCGGCGATCTCGCGCCAGCGTGGCGAGAGGTAGAGGGTGCCCGCCGCCACGTCCCAGTCCCACAGGCCGTCGTTGGCGCCCAGGGCGGCGAGCGCGTAGCGTTCCTCGCTGGCGGCGATCTCGCGCTCGGCGCGCAGGCGGTTGCGCACCACCACCCAGAACAGCCCCAGGATCACCACCAGGTAGCTGCCGAAGAGGAGGGGGCTCATCCGCGGCTCGGAGACTCGCGCCGCGACGACCCCCACCGCTGCCAGCGTCACGGTTCCGTAGACCGCCAGGGAGACCGTGCCTCGGAAGAGCATGCTGATGACCGCCACGATCACCATCAGCCCCAGCGCGTACTCGGGCGCGAAGTCGTTGAGAGCGAGCAGCAGGACGACCCACCCGGTGACGGTCGCGAACGTCAGGTGCATGACGGCGACGAAGCCCGGCCGGCCGGGGACGTAGGACAGGATGTACAGCGCGGCGCACACCGCGGCGACCACGAAGCGGTACGACCAGGGATCGTTCGCCGCCGGCATCGCCACGCGGTACACGCCCCCGAATCCCAGGATGCAGGCCACCGCCAGCAACGCGACCAGCCGGATGGTGAGCGCTTCTTTTTCAGGAAGACCGGCGGCCCCGCGGGACGCCGGACGAACCGGGAGGGCCATGCTTACGGCGGTGAGGGGAGCCGTGGACGGGGCGGTTCCGTCCTGGCGGACTGGCCGGGGGGTATCTGTCCTGCGGTGGGTACTGGTGCAGGACCGGAGGAGGATACCCGCGTTTCCCCGCAGTGCGCAACCAATTCGTTGTTCTCAACGTTGGACATCCGAAGCGCGGGGGTGCCATATTAGCCCGGGCACGGCTGGCGAACGACACAATTCGGCTCGCAAGGAGAAGTTCACGTGCTCGCACCGGGAGCGACTCTCGCGCACTTCGCGCGGATGCTGGATGCCGCCGGATTCGACCGGAACCGCCCGGACCCATCCATCGCGTGGCGCGTGTTCCGAGAATTCGCGGCAGTGCCGGTGAGCGCCGCCGACGATACGCTCCTCTTCCAATGCGGCACGTACGATTTCACGGGCCGCGAGCAGTTCCACTGGAACCTGACGCGGCAGTTCTCCATCGAGGAGGATGGCGAGCATGCCGGGATGGAGCAGCTACAGCTGACGGTGCTATACGAGCCCGCATCCGAGCTTCGCCCTCTGGAGGTGAGCCTGTGGAGCTCGGACTGCGGATCGCTGGAGGAGTTTTTCGCCGAAGTGGAGGCGCTCCCCGGGTTCTCGGCCCCCGGAGCTCATCCACCTACCGGGTCCGAGCTCTTTTACGAACAGGTCTGAGCGAACAGGAATGGCGCCGCTCTCCATGCATCCTCGCGCGTGACCGTCTACGTTCTGGACCTGCTCGGGGTGGCCGTGTTCGCCATCAGCGGCGCGCTCTCGGCCGGCCGAAAGGGCCTGGACCTGCTGGGCGTGCTCGTCATCGCGGTCGTCACGGCCATCGGCGGCGGCACCATCCGCGACCTGCTCCTGGACCGGCACCCCATCTTCTGGATCGCCGATCCCACCTACCTGGTCGTCATCACCATCGCGGCGCTGCTCAGCATCGTCTACGTGCGCCTGTGGCCGGCGCCGCGCAACTCGCTTCTCATCGCGGATGCGCTGGGCCTGGCGCTGTTCTCCATCATGGGCACGCAGGTGGCGGAGGCCGCCGGTCTGCCGGGCATCATCGTGGTGCTGATGGGGACCATCACCGGAGTTGCGGGCGGCGTGCTCCGCGACGTGCTGAGCGCCGAGGTCCCGCTGATCCTGCGCCGCGACATCTATGCGACGGCCGCCATCGCGGGGGCCGCGCTCTACCTGCTGGTGCAGGAGGCGGGGGTCGGCCGGCCCGCCGCTGCGGTGCTGGGGATGGTGGCGGTCGCGGTGCTCCGGCTGCTGGCGATCCTGCGTGGCCTGCGCCTGCCGGTTTTCCGCCTGCCGCAAGAGCCGCGATAGCTTTGACCGGCCGCACGTCCCCTGAGCTCCGCGCGCGGGCCGCCTACGCCGCGCTGGCGATCGCCACCATCATGGCCGGGCTGGCGGTGCACCTGGGCGGCGTGAACACGTCGCCCATCGTGCGCGACGTCGTGGGGGATGCGCTGTGGGCGGCGATGCTCACCTGGTGGGTCAGCGCCCTCGTGCCGCGGATGGCGCTCGGCGCGCGGGGCGCGATCGCCCTGGCGGCCTGCTTCACGGTGGAGGTGAGCCAGCTGTATCACGCGCCCGCGCTGGATGCGGTGCGCGGTACGAGGCTCGGGCACCTGGTGCTGGGGAACGGCTTCGATCCTCGCGACTTCGCGGCGTATGCGCTCGGGGTGCTCGGGGCGGCCGCACTCGAGCGCGGGCGTCGCACGGCCGCCCGGCGGGACCACGCGCCCCGGTAGCGCTGCAAGCAACGGCTTGCGCATATCGCCTCGCTTTCCGATCTTTTAACCGGATCTTGCTTCCTCAACCTCCGCATCCGCGGCAGGCAAGAACCGGCGCCCGCTCGTAATGGTGCGTCCGGCTGGCCGCACTTACCAGGCGGTCAGCCATTCGCCGTTCGACGCTTCCCGGCCGAGCCACGCCGGCCGAAAAGGGAGCGCGCACCCCACTTACATCCATTTATCCGTTCTACGATGAAAACCCCGTCTATACGCGTGGCGCTGCTCGCCGCGTCCGTCATCGCCGCTGCCTGTGACAATCCCGTCTCGGATGGCACCCCCAAGAAAGACCCCGGCCTCCGCGTGATCTCCGGCGCAGACGTAGCCGACACCGTTCTGACCGCACCGGTCCAGGCGCTGACGGTGGAGCTCATCGGCGACAACGGCAAGCCGCTCGTGGGCGTGCCGGTTCGGTTCGAGGCCGTGCTCACGAACACGCCCGCGGGCCCCATAGCGCCCGTTCTGGTGAGCGAGGTAGGGGGTGCACGTTTCATGGCCCTCGTGGCTGACAGCACGGACGCGGCCGGCCGGGCGCACGCGCGCATCGCGTTCGGTACCATCGCTGGACCCGGCGCGGTGAACGTGATCGTGCCGACGCTGGGTCTGCGGACGACGGCCGGCTACACGATCAGACCCGGCAATCCGGTCCGCGTGGTGACGGCTCCCCAGGACACGATGCTGTCCGTGGGGCGGAGCGCCACCATCAGGGCGACGGTGCAGGACCGGCACGGCAACGCCCGCACCGATGCGCCGGCGCTGCGCGTCGCCTCGGGGCCGGCGAGCCTCGCCGGCACCACGGTGACCGGCGCCGCATTCGGCCGCGCGATGGTGGTCGCCGAAGTCGGGGGCTTCGCCGACACCACGATGGTCAGCGTGATGCCGCAGGGTACCATCGCGGCGTACACGGCCATGGAGCACACCGGCCACGAGCTGGCGATCTACCGTTTCGACCTCGATGGATCCAACCTCTCCAAGGTCACGCCGTCCGTCATGAACAACGGGTACTGGGGCGAGATGCCCAGCACCTGGAGCGCGGACGGAACGAAGCTGTTCTTCCACGACAACAACCCCAATCATACCAAGCAGCTGTACGTGTTCGACTTCGCGACGAACACCCGCCGGCGCTTGATCGAGCCGGCGTCGCAGCTGGAGCACGAGTCCTGGCCGCGGCGGTCGTACGACGGGCAGTGGGTGTACTTCACCGGCGGGGTCTTCAACGAGGCGACGATCCATCGTGTACGCGCCGACGGCACCGGGCGCGAGCGCGTTCGCGCCGGGCGCGACGCCTCGCTCTCGCCCGATGGGACGCGCCTGGCGTACATCAGCGGCTCGAGCCTGGTGGTCACCACCCTGGCGACGGGGCAGAGCGTCACGATTCCGGGCCCCGCCGCCTCACCCCGGTGGTCGCCGCAGGGCAGCGAGATCGCGTACATCAGCGTGACGGAATCCTTTTTCGCGAATGGCGAGCTGCGCGCCGTAAAGCCCGATGGCACCGGCAACCGCCCCGTGTCCGCGAGCGGCACCCAGTATCGGCACACGTTCGACTACTCGCCGGACGGCAAGTACATCATCGCGGCCAACCGGAACGCCGTGCTCACGGTGATCGAAACGGCCACGGGCATCGAGCTCCCCATCTCGCTCCGGCAGCTCAATCACGGCCTCTGGGCACCGGCCTGGAAGCCGTGAGGGCCGCCGGGCGGGGGTAAGCCCCGCCCTGGCGAGGCTCCCGGCAGCCGCGGACGATCCGTCCGCGGCTGCCGCGCATATCCGCGTACCAGCCGGCGGCGTCAACCAGCACACCAGGGGACCATCGCAATGCCCGATCTCCATTCCGCGCTCCACGCGCATCATCAGGCGGTGCAGGCATTTCTCGCGTCGGCTCGTGCTGTGCCGCCGGAGCGGTGGGATCGGCCGCGCGCCGAGGGCAAGTGGTCGCCGGGGCAGATCGCCGAGCATCTCGCGCTGGCGTACGAGGCCAGCGGCGAAGTTCTCCACGGCCGCTCGCCCGGGGGGGCTCCGCCGCGCATCCTGCGGCCGCTGCTCCGCACCCTCCTGCTGCGGCCCGTGCTGTGGCTTGGCCGTTTCCCGGTGGCCAGCAAAGCGCCGGGGGTGATGCGGCCGGGCACGTCCACCGCGCCCGCGCCCGCGCTCCTCGACCGCTTGCAAGCCGCGGCGGCAGCGTTCGAGAGCGCCGCGAGAGAAGTGCGCGGCACCACCACCGACCACCCGGCGTTCGGCCGCCTTCCCGTCGTCGACCTCGTGCGGCTGCAGGAGATCCACACGCGGCATCATCACCTGCAGCTGCCATCCCGCGCCGCCTGACACGCTGGTGCGGATCGGCGGCTGCCCGGTTGCCGTGCAGCTTGACGCACCGGGGCACCGGCGCTAGCTATGCATCACCCTGCTGGTTTTCCACCACTGTGGTGGAAAACCAGCAGGGTGCGACTCTGGCCGCACCCCGCCCCGAGGAGATCCCCTCATGTGCACTGAGCGCCAACCGGCTCCGTCCTGCTCCGCCCCGCCCGTCCGGAGCCGAGCCATCCGCATCCTGGGTCGTCTGTGCTGCGTGGGCCTCGCGCTGAGCACGGCCTGCGCGCATGCTCGCGCGAGACCGCTGGGCGACTTCCACCAGCACCTCTTCGGCCCGGGCACGCAGGCGCTTTCGCCTACCCTGGAGCGCGTCACGGCACCGGCGCTGGTCGCGCTGCTCGATTCGGCGGGAATCCGGTACGCGGCCGTGTTCTCCATCGCCTACCAGTTCTCCAATCCCAACCGGCCTCCCGTGGCCGACGAGTACGCGCGGGTGCGTGCCGAGAACGATTGGACGGCGGCGCAGGTGGCTCTCTTTCCGGGACGTCTTCGCGCATTCTGCGCGGTAAATCCGCTCAGCGATTACGCAAGCGCCGAGATCGAGCGGTGCGCGGCGGATCCGCGGCTGCGGACGGGGCTGAAGCTCCACTTCGGGAACTCGGACGTGCAGCTGGATCAGCCGGAGCACGTGGAGCGCGTACGGCGCGTCTTCCGTCTGGCCAACGAGCGGCGGATGGCGATCGTGGTGCACATGCGCCCGTCGGTCACGCGGCAGCGTCCCTACGGCGCGGCGTACGCGCGGACGTTCCTCACCGAGATCCTTCCCGCATCGCCCGGCGTGGTGGTGCAGATCGCGCACCTGGCGGGGGCCGGCCGCCTGGACGATCCGCAGGTGGAGGCGGCGCTCGACGTATTTGCGCGGGCCGCCGCCGACCGGGACCCGCGGATGAAGAACGTGTGGTTCGACGTCTCCGGTCTGGGCGGGCTGGGCGAATCGGCGGAGGTGTCGCGGCGGCTCGCGGCGAGTATCCGGCAGCTCGGCGTCCAGCGCGTGCTGTTCGGCTCAGACGGAGCGGTGGGCGGCAACTCGCCGCTCTCCACCTGGAACGCCTTTCAGAAGCTGCCGCTCACCGAGCGGGAGTTCACGGTGATCAAGCGGAACGTGCCGCCGTACATGCGGTAGCTCCATCCATCGGCGCAACCGCGGCAACGGCGCCGGTTTCCGCGCGCCTGGCTCGGAAGGGGGCGCCTGGCGAGGCGGATCAAGGCTCTTGCCACCTGCGTGGTTGCGAGCGACTCTCCTGCGGGTGCAGAGACAGGGGTAATCAACCGGCCCTTTCTGAGCCCGGGAATCAACATGGATACGGACCATCCCACCCTCCGCACGCCCGCCGCGGCCTGCCTCATCGCTGCTCCACTCGCGCTCACCGCCGCCGATCTGCTCCAGCTTTCCCGATCGGCACCATTCGGGTGGACCGTCGTGATGTGGCTCGCGTTCGTCCTCTTCGTTCCGGCGATCTTTGCGCTCGGCCACGTCGCGCGTTCGCGCGCGCCCACACTGGGCGTCGTCGCGGCCGCCGTCACGCTCGTGGGCGCAATGGCGGGCGCGAGCATGCAGGTGCTTTTCCGCACGAGCGCCGTCCTGGAGAGTGCCGCCCTGAGCGTCGAGAGCCGGGCCGCCGTCGAGGCTGCCCTGTCTGACCATCCCCTCCTCACCCTCACGACGCTGGTGCCCGGGATCCTGTTCCCCCTGGGCCTGATCTTCCTCGGCCTGCTCCTGACCCGCCACCACCTCGGCGCCAGGCCCGCGACATTTCTCCTCGTCCTGGGGGGCGTGCTGTTCCCGATGGGGCATGCGGCGGAAGTCGACGTCGCGCTGATCGGCGGCGATCTGGTGCTCCTGGTGGCGCTTTCCTGGCTGGCACGGGAGATCCAGCGGCGTCCCGAGCTGTGGTCGCCGGCCGCCTACCCGCACGCCGCCGGGGAAACGGTGCCCGCGGCTGAACCCGTACCCGCGCGGGCCTGACCCGCGACGCCCCCGAGGCGCTTCTCCCTTCCACGGTATCCATGCAAGCCTCCACGCCCCCGGCGGGCGCGCCCCAGACCATCGACGAGATCATCGCGGCTCTCAATGCCATTCTCGACAAGGCGCTCCGCGATGGGGAGCGCATCGGCTACTTCGCGGCGCTGTACGAGCGCGTAACCACCAACGTGCGGCGTGCCCTGGTGGCCGGGAACGTGTTCCAGGACAACGCCCGCATGGAGCGGCTGGACGTGGTGTTCGCGAGCCGCTTCCTACATGCGTGGGACCAGCACTGCGCGGGAGCCCAGCCCAGCCGCAGCTGGCAGGTGGCCTTCGGCGCGCTGGACGATCCCGCCCCGCTCGTCGTGCAGCACCTGCTCCTGGGGATGAACGCGCACATCAACCTGGACCTGGGGATCGCCGCGGCCACGGTGGCGCCGAATCCCGCCGAGCTGGAGGCGCTGTGGCCCGACTTCAAAAAGATCAACGAGGTGCTCTCCCGCCTGGTGCGCGTCGTGGAGGATGAGCTTGCCGAGATCTCGCCCCGCCTGGCCCGCATCGAGGAGATCGCGCCCTCGCTGGAAGACCGGATCTTCGATTTCGGCATCGACGTGGCGCGCGACTTCGCCTGGGCGCTGGCAAAGGATCTCGCCCACGCGCCGGCCGACCAGTGGCCGCGCGTGATCTCGCGGCGGGACGCGACGGTCGCGGAGCTCGGGGGCGCGCTCTACCCGCTTCACGGCGTGGCCGGATTCGCGGAGAAGTGGATCCGCGAAAAGGAGTCGAACGACATCCGCTACAACATCCAGGTCGTCGCAGAATGAGCGGGGTACCGACGCTGGACAGCGCGCCCCTCACGTATGGCTGAGTTCGCGGACCACTTCTCCGGCGCCGCCGCCGAGTACGCGCGGTTCCGGCCGCGCTACCCGGCGGCGCTCTTTTCGTACCTGGCCTCTCTGGTCTCGAAGGAGGCGGATGCGTGGGATTGCGCCACCGGGAGCGGCCAGGCCGCCGTCGCGCTCGCCGGGCACCTCGCGCGGGTGGTCGCCACCGATGCCAGCGCGGCGCAGATCGCGCACGCGGAGCCACATCCGCGCGTCGAGTACCGGGTGGCGCCGGCCGAGCGGAGCGGTCTGGGAGCGGCTTCGGTGGAGCTGCTCACCGTCGCGCAGGCGCTGCACTGGTTCGATCTGCCCGCGTTCTACGCAGAGGCCACGCGAGTGCTGCGGCCGGGCGGGGTGCTCGCGGTCTGGTGCTACGGGCACATGGTGCTGCCCGACGCGGCCTTGCAGCACACGCTCGACCGGTTCTATTCAGAGACCGTCGGCCCGTACTGGCCCCCGGAGCGCCGCCTGGTGGAGGAGGGATATGGCGGCCTGCACTTTCCCTTCATCGAGATTCCGGCTCCTTCCTTTTCGATGGAGATGCGGACGAGCATGGAGGGGCTGCTGGGCTATCTCGGCACATGGTCCGCGACGCAGCGATACGCCCAGGCAACCGGCCACGATCCGCTCGCGGAGGTGAGGCCCGAGCTCGAGATGCACTGGGGCGATCCCGAGGTACAGACAACGGTGCGCTGGCCACTGTCTTTGCGCGTCGGGCGCACACCTTCTCCTCAAGCGACAGAGCGGCTTGAAAGCTCACCCTGAAGCGGCGGCGGACGCAGCATGAAGATTCCCGAGATCACGCCCGGCCGCGTTGGAGCCTCGCTCGGTGCCGCCTGGATGGCGGGCCTCCTCCTGTACCTGGGTCTTCCGCCCACCTTCGGCGCGGGTTTCGTCGTCATCTGCCTGCTGCTCGTGTCGATCAGCGCGCTGTTCGGCCTCGGCGCCGGGCTGGCCGTGCAGCACATCTCGCTGGCGCCCGGCGTGCTGTGGCGCCCGGCCGTGTTCCTGGTGCCCGTTTCGCTCCTGATCCTCTGGTCGCACTGGCAGGAGCGGCGGGGCGTACCGGAGATGGTCGCCCGGGCCGACTCCGCGCGCGGCGCCGTGCTGGGCGAGAACGTCTTTGGGAACCTGCTGGTCTATTACCGCTACCCCGACGCGGGCGGCCGCCTTGTCGCCCCGCGCAAGCACGCGCACCGGCTGCTCGGTGAGGGCGACAGCATCTGGGTCTACGTCGACCGGAAGCCGCCGCACCGCTTCCTGGATGTGTGGCCCGCCGGCCCGGATTGGCGCGCGATGGTGCGGCTGCTGTTCTGGCTGTGGGTTTTCGGAGGCGTAATACTCGTTGGCTACGGACCCCTGATGAGCCGGCGGCTCGCGAAGCCGCTGCGGAAGAGTGCGGCAGCGGCGGCTGAGCCCACGGCTGAACCGTCAACCAACAGCGATGCCGGCTGACTCCCAGCGCATCGCCGCGCGACCGGATCGCGTCGCTCCAGGCGGCGCGATGCAGCCTGTTGCGGTTCCGCTGCCTTCAAGGGAGCCAGTGGTCCTCAGCTGGAGCGGCGGCAAGGACAGCGCGCTCGCCCTGGCCCGGCTGCGTGACGATCCGGGCATCGAGGTGGCCGGGCTGCTCACCACGGTGACGGCGGGGTACGACTGGGTGAGCATCCATGGGGTGCGCCGCTCGCTCCTCCACGCGCAGGCCGAGGCGCTGGGGCTGCCCCTTCAGGAGGTCACCCTCGCGCCGGAGAGCACGAACGAGGCGTACGATGCCGCGCTCGCCACTGCGCTGGGGGAGCTGCGCGCGCGCATGCCAGGGGTGAAGCGGCTGGCCTTCGGAGACATCTTTTTGGAGGACGTGCGGCGGTACCGCGAGGAACGCGTGGAGGCGCTCGGCTTCGGCGCGCTCTTTCCGCTCTGGGGCGAAGCGACGCGCGATCTGGCGCGGGAGGTGTTCGCGAGCGGCATCGTGGCGCGGCTGGTCTGCGTGGATACACGGGTGCTGCCGGCGGCTTTCGCGGGGCGCCCCTACGATGCGGCGCTCCTCGCGGAGCTGCCCGCCAATGTGGACCCATGCGGCGAGCGGGGGGAGTTCCACACCTTTGTGTCCGCGGGGCCGGGGTTCCGTCATCCGGTGCCCTACACGGTGGGCGAGGTGGTGCTGCGCATGGAGCGGTTCGCGTTCTGCGACCTTCTGCCCGCCGGTCTGGAATGGGGTGGAGCGCCGTGAGGAACTACGAAACTCTTGCGCTGCGTGCACGCCGCGCCTGAGTTTGGAGGCGTTCGCCGGCCGCGGAGCCGGTCGCCTTCCCGGGGGAACGGAGTAGCGTCGATATGAGCTTCGCATTGGCCTCGCCCGCGCTGTTCTGGCTTCCGCTCATCATCTTCGGGTTTCCGCTGATCCTCTGGATCGGATTCGCGAGCACTCTGGCCAGGAGGGACGCCGTGGACCGGCCGAATCGAATCTCGCAGTGGTACGGATACTCCGTCTGCCTGGTGTGCGTCGTCACGCTGCTGTTCTCCAGCGCGGCCCTGGTGAACAGCTTCTTCACGCTCGCGAACCCGCTCCAGGGCGAGAACGACTTCGGGCCGTCGCTCTCGTCGTTCGAGGCGTACAGGGCCACCTATCACCAGTCTCCCTACCTGGACGAGTCCGAGCGGGAGTCGCTGCGAAAGGCGCCCCCGGGCGAGGCCGAGCTGCGCCGGCGCTTCCAGGCACTCCGGGTGGATCGCACCGAGCGGAACCGCTACCAGGCGCAGCGTTCCCTGGTGACCAGCGGGCTGCTGAGCCTGCTCGCGGCCGGGCTCTTTCTGCTGCACTGGCGCTGGCTGAGGCGGCTGGGTGACGGGCTTGCCGCCCCGCCGCCGGGTTGAAGGCCTGACGCGCACGGGAAGGCCGGCGGCCCTTCGCCCCATCGCCGCGGCGATCACGGCGCTGGTGTGCACGGCGCCTGCCGCGGCGCAGACTCCCGCGCCGTCGCAGAACCCGTCGCCCATGGTGGAGGAGACGCGCGCGCACGAGCGTCTCGTCAGGAGGGAGGTCGCGGGCGCCAGGCGCTCGTTCGCGGGGCCGGGGGGACGGCCCGTGGAGCTCCTGGTGCCATACGGCGCGCGGAGGCGCGAGGCCGTCGACGTCGTCATCCACTTTCACGGCGCGGCGTGGCTGCCCCAGCAGGCCGCCGGCGGACGCGCGGTGGTTGCGGTCGTGAACCTGGGCGCGGGGTCGGGGATCTACCACCGCACCTACGCGGAACCGGCCGCCTTCGACTCGCTCCTGGCGGGCGTCGCCGCGGAGGTGTCGGCCGTGGGCGGCAGGGCGGTGCGGCTGCGGCGCGTGACGCTGGCGGGGTTCTCCGCCGGGCACGGCGCGGTGCGCGCCATCCTGCGCGAGCCCCGCCACTTCGTGCGGGTGGACGCGGTGCTCCTGCTGGACGGCATGCACACGTCGTACGTGCCCGAGGGCACGCCGCTGGCCGCGGGCGGCACGCTGGACAGCACCAACCTGGCGGCGTTCGCGGCATTCGCGCGCGCGGCCATGCGCGGCGAGAAGCGGTTCCTCGTCACGCACTCGGAAATCTTCCCCGGCACCTACGCCAGCACCACCGAGACCGCCGACTGGCTGCTGCGCGAGCTGGGCCTGCGCCGCACGCGCCGTCTGCGCTGGGGCCCTCGCGGATTGCAGCAGCTCAGCGAGGTGCGCGCGGGCGGGTTCCAGCTCCTCGGCTACGCGGGGAACTCCGCGCCGGATCACGTCGACCACTTCCACGCGATGCCGGAGCTTCTCGCGCGCGTGCTCGGGCGATGACCGGTGCCACGCCTTCCAGGCCGCGCATCCGCCGCCTCGCGCTGCTCATGTTCGTGGGCTATGCCGCGAGCGTTCTGCTCTGGCTGGCCGATCTTTCGTCGGGATTGTATCGGCCCGTGGTGACGTGGTGGGCGCTCTGCGGCTCCCTCGGCATCATGATCACCGGCTTCCTCATCTTCCTGTGGGTGCTCCGGTCGCCCAGATCGTGGGGCCGGTGGAGCGCCGCGGCGTCCGCGCTGGTGCTGGGGGTACTGATCCTTGAGGTCGTTCCGCCGCCGCTGGTCCGCCTCAACAACTCGCGCTTTCTGCAAAGGCGCGATCTCAACGAGTTCGCCACGCAGGTGCACGAGTACGGAAGGATTCGCAAGATGTGGGAGTGGCCGGAGGGTTACACCCATTCCCTCAACGGAACGATCGTAAGAAGGACGCGCGCCGAGCTCGATTCCATCGGGACTGAACGTTGGGGGAGCAATCGCGCGCTGCTCGCGGATGTGCTCGCGCGCGACAGCATCGACCCCGCCGTGTACGAGGACTTCCGGCGCAAGCTGCGGCGCTTCCACCTGGAGATGATCTCCATTGAGGGCGACTACGTACTCTTCAGCCGCAGCCGCGACGGGGGCCTGGTGCACGCGAAGAAGGGCGCACCGCCGCTCCGCAGCGGGATGGTGGTGCCTGGCACGCATGCGGTGGTGGAAAACGCGCATGGACAGTGGTATTACTACTACAGGTGATAGCGTACCATCCAATCGAAGCAGGATCAGGCTCCGAATGCAAATTTTCGTACTTGGCGGGCTCACGCTGATCGTCTGCGCAGTCGGCTGGCGCTACCTTCGTCCGGCGCCGAGCCGCGTCGAGGGGTTCACGGCCGCGCCGTCCACGCTCGCCGAGTACCGCAATCATCTGAACGGAGTGACGGGGGCGGACGTGCAGTGGGCCGACTGCCCCTGCTGCGGATGCCCCACCTTCGATGCCGCCTCGCCGCTTCCCGATTGCGGGGTGTGCGATTGGCTGCACGACCCGTCCGCCACGCCCCAGGCGATCGAGCGCGCCCGGAAGAACTTCGCGGTGCACGGAACGGCGGACCCGCTGCAGTACACCGAGGAGTGGTTCGGCCCTCCCCCCGGTGCCCGGGAGATCGCGTCGCGCCGCGCCATCGTCGCGGCTTCGGATGCTGCTCGGGCAGGGACGATGGAGCTGCCCGACGCGTGGAGCACGATCCTCGAACAGCTCGCCGTGGTAGACGAGGAGGCCGGAAAGCGCATCGATGCACTGGAGCGCAGGTTCGCCGAGGATTGAACCCGCGGGCTGGCGGGGGTGCGGGTCGAGCATCGCCGCTGATCCGGGGCCTCGCACTACCACCGCGCCGGGAGCCACCGGAAGCTGACGATCACCGGACGGTGGCGCGAGAGGGACTTCGATGCGTCCGCGCCCAGGCCGAAGCGCGCGAGTTCCTCGGGGGCCATCTGCTCCGAGTCGAAGACGCGCGCCTGCTCCACCGAGAGCGCCTCAGGGCTGTACAACGTCAGGTCCATCTGGCGGCTGTGGAAGGGCGTGCCGCGGCCGTCCCACGTCCAGCGCGACAGGCCGTCGGCGTGGAGCGCGGGGGCGATGGCGAGCGGCCGCCACCCGGCGCCGGGCGAGGCTGTCAGCGTGTCCAGGGGCGCGCGCCCGGCGACGAGGTTCATGTCGCCTCCCAGCACCACGCCATCCACCGCGCGCCCCTCCGACGAGAGGCGGGCGAGCACCCGGCCCACCGCGTCGCGTATCGTCGCGGCTTCCACGCGGCGGCGGGCTTCCTCCCAGCTGTCGCGCGTCCCTCGGGCCCACAGGTCCAGACCCACGACGAGGAGCCTGCGTCCGCCGGACCGCACGACCGCGCCGTTGGTGGCGACGCCGCGATCGAAGTCGCGCCGGAGCCTGGCGTGCAGCGAATCGGGCGCGCGGTCGAACACCGGCTGCGTCGTGCGGGTGAAGGGCAGGGGCGAGAATTCGCGAAGGGGCTCGACCGGCTCGCGGGAGGCGATCACGGTGCGCTGGTAGTCGCCGCCCACGCCCCACGCCAGGTGCCACACCGTGTCCGCCTCGCCCCGAAGGCCGCGCAGGATCGGGATCAGCTCGGAGGGCTCGATCTCACCGCCCACCTCGTCCAGGATCAGCACGTCCGCGTCGGCGGCGCGGAGGACCCCGCGAAAGGTCGTGGGGTGCACGACGAAGGAGGAGTCGCCGACGTTCCACACCAGCGCCCGGAATGCAGACGGCGGGGCGGCGTAGGGTCTGCTGCCCGCGGCGGGTGCGCATGCCGTCGCCACGAGCAGCAGGATTCCGGCTGGGCACAGTGGGAGCCGAGGCATTCGTGGTCTGGGAGACTGGTGGCGGGTGTTCGGCGGGGGCGGGCCGAGCTGAGCAGGAGAGCGCGTACGCTGAAGTACGGTATGGCTTCGTCGGGCCGGGCGGGAGAGAGGAGAGCCTTCACGCGGGCGAAAGCGGATCGCCGGTACGCGGGGAGCGTCCAATGTCCGGGCCCAGGCCGACCGGTGTCAACCTTCTTCGAAGGGTCGCTCCTGGCCGCGCTGGCCGGCGCCCTCCTCTTTTCGGGTACGTGCGCTCCGCCACGCCGGCCGCCACCGCCCCGCCGCTGACCCGCGTTTTCACGACTTCCACGATCGGCGTCGGGTTCGATCCGCACACGCCAACGACATCGATCCAGGGGTTGACCCGTGCGCTCCATCTTACGTGCCGCCTCCCTGGCGCTCGCACTGCCGTTTGCCTCCTGCGGATACGAGGCTTCTGAGCCGGTGCCCTCCGCGAGGCCCCCGCTGAATCTTCCGCGCGACCTCGTCGGCTGCTACGCGTTGTTCGACCGCCGGGGGCGACCCGCGTCGGACAGCCTTTACTTCGCGCCGTCGCACGTGCGGCTCGACTCTACCGCGCTAACCAAGGGGGAGAGGGAGGACCGCACGGACGACGCGTGGGCGCTCACCAAACTCGATGCGAACCTCCGGCCCCTGCATGGCGAGCGCAACAGGCCGCCGTCGCTCCACTGGACGGCGGAGTCGAACCCGGAGAGGGTGCGGATGATCTTCCACACCGGCTTCAGCGGCACCGAGCTGATCTTCGATGCTCCGCGCGCGCGCGACACGCTCCGGGGCCGTGCATTGCAGCATTGGGATTTCGGCCCGGAGTTCGAGACGGAGGCAGGCCCGGTGACCGCCATTCGCGTACCCTGCTCCGATTCCGCGCCCGACGAAGCTTCGCCCCTCGCACTCGCCCGCTTCCCGAGACACCGCGGCGCCGAGCCCCCCCGCCAGGCACGCGCCCCGTAATGCATCTTTCAGGTATATTGGGTCAGCGTCCGCCGCCTTCATGCTGGTGAACGTCTACCCTGATCCCCCCGAGAGATGAACCTGAACCAGATCACCCTTCCCGCGCTAGACGTGGCGACATCCGCGGCGTTCTACCGCGCCATGGGCTTCCGGCAGATCGTGGCGACGCCCGTCTACGCGCGCTTCGAGTGCGGCGACGGAGGGTCCACCTTCTCGGTGCACGCCGTGGACGCGGTGCCGGCGGACACCGGCGTCGTCGTCTACTTCGAGCACGAAGAGCTGGACGCCCTGGTGGATGAGCTGAAGGGCAGAGGCATCGAGTTCACGCAGGACCCCAAGGACCAGCGCTGGCTCTGGCGCGAGGCGCGGCTGCGCGATCCCGCCGGCAACGTGATCTGCCTTTACTGGGGCGGCGAGAACCGCCGCAACCCGCCCTGGCGCATCGGTGACCCCACGTTCCGGCCCACCAGGCAGAGCGCGGCACGGTAGGAGGATACCCGCGACAATCGACCGTAATGCTGCCGGCGGCCCAGTGCTTTAGGTGCGTATCTAACGCTTCCACAACTCCTCTCATGAGCAACTCGCGCGGGCCGGCTTGGCTCTTTTCTGCAAGTACAGCAGTCGTGGTGGTTCTCGCACTCCTCTACCTCATCAGCATTCCGATGGGATGGACTCCAACGGGCCGCCGCTTCGTTCTCGTTGACTTCGCGATTTTTTTGGTCGTGGTGATCGCCGCTTCAGGGATTCTTGGTCGCCTCGATCGGCTCGTGCTGTCCGATAAGGGCGTAGAGTTCCAGCTCCAGTCGATCAAGGACCGACAGAAGGAACAGGATCACCAACTTCGGACCCTCGGGTTCTTGATCACGCACTTTCTGCCGAAGGATGAGCTCGGTCACTTGTGGGGAGAGGCCAACGACAAGCCATTCCCATTCGAAAAGACCAGCAAGTTCGAAGACGAGCTCCGACGGCTTCGAGGGTATGGCCTGATCGAGGGATCAACGGGCACACCGTTGCCGCTTTGCCGTCGTCTGGAGATTTGAAGCAGCACTTCAGAATGACCGAGGCTGGTCGCGTTTTCCTAGAATTGATGTCGAAATTTCCGATGGATGGTTAAACGCGCTCGTGTAATTAGTAGTGCCACGGTTTCTCTGCGCCCCGTATGTACTTGGCAGCGCGGCTCATTCCGCCCGCAGCGCCGCGGCAGGTGTTACGGCGAGGGCGCGGCGGGCGGGGAGCAGCATCGCCGCGCCGGCCACGAGGGCGAAGCAGGCGATGGCCGCCACCAGCGCGCGCAGCTCGATGACGGCGCCGACGGGGAGCGACGTGGCGATCACCCTACCCATCAGCAGGCTCAGCGCGACGCCGGCCACGCCCCCGATGGCGGTTAGGCGGACGCCCTGCCGCAGCACCAGCCCCACGATGCTGGAGCGCCCGGCACCGAGCGCCGCGCGGATGCCGATCTCGCGGCTGCGCTGCGCCGTCACGAACGCCACCAGCCCGGACAGCCCGGCGACGGCCAGCACCATCTGCAGCAGCGCGAGGATGCCGGACGCGCGCGCGGCGATCCGCTGCGGCAGGAAGGCCCGGTCCATGTAGCTGGTCATGGTGGTGACCTCCGGGGCCACCATCTGCGCATTGTAGCGGCGCAGCTCGCGCGCGACCGGCGCGGCCAGCGCGCGCGCCGATCCGCCCGCGCGAAGGTGCAGCACCAGCGATCCGCCGGCCGCCCGCAGCGGAAGGTACAGCAGCCCCTCGCCCGGCGAGCCCGGCGGCTCCTTCCCAATCTCGCCCACCAGGCCCACGACCTCCACGTCACCGCCGGCGGCATCGACTTGCAGCCGCTTGCCGATGGGGTCGCTGCCGGGCCAGAGGCGCTCCGCCAGCGCGGTGCTGACGATGGCGACGCGCGCGCTGCCGCCCATCTCCCCCTCGCTGAAGTCGCGGCCGCGCACCAGCGGCAGCCCCACCACCTCAAAGAAGCGCGGGCGCACGAGGTTCACGTCGACGGAGCGGCTGCCGCCCGCCTCTCGCGTGTCGCGCGGCACCACGCCGGTGGTGGAGCGGGAGCCGGAGACCGGCACCATCATGGCCGCGCTGGCCGCCTCGATGCCGGGAATCTGGTCGAGCTGGGCGATGACGTCGCGGACGAGGGCCGACGCGCGCACCGAGTCGCCCGCGGCCTGCAGCAGCGTGGCGGGCGCCACCAGGACTCCGGAAGCATCGACGCGCCGGTCCTCCGCCAGCCGCCCGAGCGCGGAGGCGATCAGCACCGATCCGGCGGTGAACATCAGAGATAGGGCCACCTGGGTGACGATGAGCCCGCCCCGCACCCGTCCCGTCTGGATGCCGAGGCTCCCCGCGTAGCCGCCGTCCTTGAGGTACGACAGCACGTCGGTACGGGCGCTCTGGATGGCGGGGACGAGCCCGAACACCAGCAGCGCGAGCAGCGTCCCCCCCGCGGTAAAGAGCAGCGCGCGGCCGTCGAGCGAGAGGTCCACGTTGGGGAACCCCTCCGGCCGGTAGCGCCCAACGGCCACGGAGGTCCCGTAGGCGAGCGCGATGCCCAGCAGCGCGCCCGGGACCGCCACCACCGCGCCCTCGGTGAGCAGCTGGCGGATCAGCCGGCCACGTCCCGCGCCCAGGGCGAGCCGCGTCGCGATCTCCCGCCGCCGCGCCAGGGCTCGCGCCATGTACAGGCTCGCAAGGTTGGCACTCGCAACCAATAGGAACCCGAGCCCCAGCGCCGTCACGCCGCCCACCATCATCATCAGCTGGCCCGGCGCGATCCCGGCGACGCGTGCCTCCCGCTCCGGCATCACGGTCACGCGGCGGCCGTGCCCCGCCTCCTCTCGCCAGCTCGCGGGCTCGTCCTGGTACAGCCGCGCCGCGACGGTGGCGAGCCTCGCCCGCAGCTCCGCCATCGACGCGCCCTCGCGCAGGCGGCCGACGATCTGGAAGCGCCGGTTGCCGCGCTGATCCAGCACGGGCTCGCCGGGAAGGAGCATCGGCGCGAAGGCGGCGTCGACCCAGAACTCGTTCGCGAACTCGCGCGTGATCCCCAGGAACTCGCGCGGGGCTACCGCCGCGACGCGGTAGAAGTGTCCGTTGACGCTCACCGTCTTCCCGGTCAGCGATGGGTCCGCACCAAAGGCGCGCCGCCACAGCGAGTAGCCGAGCACGATCGCCGGCTCGTCGGCGCGCGCGCCCGCGGGGAAGCGCCCCAGCGCGGGCTTCACGCGCAGCGCGGCGAAGTACCCCGAGCTCACCAGCGCGCCGCGCCGCATCGCCACGTCGTCGCCGCTGCCGACGGCGGCCTCCACGCGCGATTCGCCCGCGAGCTCCGCCATGCCGGCCGTGCCTTCCGCGAAGCTGAGCAGGTCCGCGTGCGAGCTGCCGCCGCGCAGGTCGCCGCCGTAGTCGCTCGTGTACACCGTCACCAGATCCCTGCCGCCCGGCACCGGAAGCGCGCGGTAGAAGAAGCCGTCCACCGCCGAGAAGAGCGACGTCCCCACCCCGATCGCGATCCCCAGCGTCACCACGCACACCGCCACGAAGCCCGGCGTCCGCGCCAGCGAGCGCGCCGCGTAGCGCACGTCAATCAGCGCGTCCTCCACGAAGCGGGTGCCGCGCGCGTCCCGGTGATCCTCGCTGATGCGGTCCACGCCGCCGAAGACGAGCCGCGCCGCCCGCCGCGCCTCGTCGGGCGACATGCCGGCGCGCAGGTTCTTCTCCGTCTCCATCTCCAGGTGGAACTGGATCTCTTCGCTGAGGCGCGCCTCCACCTCGCCGCGGCGGAAGAGGGCGCGGTACCGGCCGCGCAGCAGGGCGAGCAGGGCTCTGGGATGCATGGGGCGCCTCAGGTGGTACGGAGGATCAGCTCGACGGCGCGGGCGTAGCTGCGCCACCCCGCCATCTCCACTTCGAGCTGCTCGTGGCCGAGCGGAGTCAGGCTGTAGTACCGGGCGCGGCGGTTGTTCTCCGTCACCCCCCACTCGCTCGAGATCAGCCCCCGGTCCTCCAGCCGCAGCAGCGCGGGGTACACGGATCCCTGCCCCACGTCGAGCGCGTTGCGCGACATGTCCTGGATGCGCTGCGCGATCCCCCAGCCGTGCATCGGCTGCAGCGCCAGCGTCTTGAGCACCAGGAGATCGAGCGTCCCCTGTAGGATGTCGGCCGAGCTGTTTCGCGGCATCTGGGCGGTTCGCGGAGTGTCTTTCCTTCCGGGTGTCGTAAGGAAGGGATACGCGCGCTTCTTCCGAATGTCAATAGGAGTGATTCGGCGCGTGCGGCGCCGGCCTCGGATTTTGCTTCCGGCGCCGGGGCGCGGAGGCTACCTTCCGGGTTCGATCCCTCGCGGCACTTCGCCGAGCGTGATGCATCCACTCTTCGTCGCCGCCCTACCTGGAGCCGCTCGGCCCATCCCCGCTCCCCGCCCCGCGCTGACCGGCGCAAACCCAACCACGGAGGGAACCATGAATCGGCTTCTCCCCTTGCTGTGCCTGCTCGCCACCGCCTGCGTGCGGGGCGCCGGCCCGGCCCCCGCGGCGGCGGGCGAGACGAAGTCCGCGATGGGTGCGGCGACGGGCGTGACGCGGGCCGACAGCGGCAGAGGGGCGCGCGATCCCCGCATGATCCCGCTCGGGCCGCTCTCGGGCGACGTGCAGATCCTGTACGGCCATCCTGACGCCGAAGGCCAGCCCTTCGTCATGCGCATCCGGGAGCTGCCGGGCACCATCGTGCCGCCCCACTCGCACCCGGTGGACGAGCACATCACCATCGTGCAGGGAAGCTGGCAGTTCGGCTTCGGCGCGAGCTTCGATTCGACCGCGCTGCGGGAGCTCAGGACGGGCAGCTACGCCTTCGCGCCGAGCGGCACCACGATGTTCGCCCGTTCCCCGGAGCTCGCCGTCGTGCAGGTGCACGGGATCGGCCCGTTCAAAATTCACTGGCACCATGGGATGGTCAGCTTCGACGATGCCGCCGCCGCATCCACGTTCCGCTTCAAGCGCGGCGACGAGGTCGTGACGGAGCGGGGGCGGGGGATCATCCGGCACGGCTACGCGTCCGGCACGCTCATCCAGTACGAGATCGAGAGTGGCGATGGCGCCAGGTTCATGGCCCAGGAGAGCGGCGTGCGGCGGCCCTGAAGCTGCGGCACGAAACTCGTCTCGACGTGCCGACTATAGAGTGCCAGGCTTATGCGGGTTGGAAGCGCGTGTTCGACATAATGACATTCCATCAGCACCAGGACGGCCATTCATGAACGTTGTACACAGCGGGAGCGCAGGCGGGAAGTCCATCCGGGCCGGAGCACTGGCGCTCCCGCTCGTAATCGTGCTGGCAGCGTGCGAGTCCGAGCCGGCAACGCGGCCGGCGTCTCTCCTTTCCACACCTCTCACCATCGAGCCCGATACGACCACCTTTGCGCTGATGGACGGCGATCCGCCGCCCGCCAGCACTCCCGAGCCCACCGCCGACGTGAGCGTGGCCTCCGAACCGGAACCGGAGGAAGAAGAGGAGGAGGACAGCAGCCCCTACGCATATCCGGCATGGAACGGCTACGACCTGGATTGCGCCGACGTGGGACACACCGTAAAGGTGACCGGCGGCGATCCGCACCGGCTGGATCGGGATGGGGACGGCTGGGGTTGTGAGTCGTACTAAATTCTGTGCGACCTCGAACGAGCAAGAATGTCACGCGAAGGCGCGAAGACGCAAAGGAAAGACACGCAAACACTTTCTTTGCGCCTTTGCGCCTTCGCGTGAGACTATTTCCCCCGATGCACACGGAGCCCTCAGCAACGACCCGCAAAAAAGGAGGCACGGAAAATCTCTCCGTGCCTCCAATGACTTGCGAATCCAACCGCTTTTCTCAGCGCCTCCGCGCCTCCGCGTGAGACCCGCCGTTACGCGGACTCCGCGATCGGCATCGCCGCCATGGAGATGTCCACCACCGGCGGGCCGATGCAGCGGCGCACGGCGGCCAGGAAGTCGGACGGGTAGCAGGGCTTGGGGATGTAGCCGTCGGTCACCTCGCGCAGGAGCCGCATCTGCGCGGGGGTGACGGCGCTGGCGGTGAAGGCCAGCACGGGGATGGGAGCCGTGCGCGGGTCCATCTTGAGCACGCGCGCCGCATCCCACCCGCCCAGCCGCGGCATCTTTCCGTCCATCACCACCATGTCGGGGAGCGCCTCGCGCGCCATCGCCACCCCTTCCTCGCCGTCGCAGGCGCGCAGGACGTGGTAGCCGGCATAGTCCAGCGCGAGCGAGCAGATCTCGCGCACGTCGGGGTTGTCGTCGACAATGAGCACCGTTTTGCGGGCGGCGTAGGAGGACATGCGAGAAAACCGATGGGGGAGGAGTTGGTGGGGATGTAGATACTACTCTAAACGTGTTACTCACCTTAGACAAGGGTTTTGTTCGTGACACCACCGGCACGCCCCGTGAGCGTGAATCCGGGCTCCGTACACTCTGCGCAGAGGGGTGATGAAGCCCCCCGCGAGGACGCCTCACCCAGAGACACAGAGGGTACGGAAAGGAGGGAAGAAGAGGTTCTCTGTGGCTTTCCGTTCTCCTCTGCGTTCTCTGTGTGAGACAAACCATCCGGTACCAGACCCCTGCCACGGTTGCGGCAACGAGGCGCGGAGCGGACTTTGATGGTGTTCGGCTGCTCCGCCCGGCGCACGCCACGGCCCCTCGCAGGGAGACGCAACGATGTCGTTCGGAAGGCCAGACCACGAGCAGGAGCTGAGCTACGGCTCGTACCTCCGCGTGCAGGAGATGCTGGGGATGCAGCAGCTGCGCTCCGATCCCATGCAGCACGACGAGCTCCTCTTCATCGTCATCCACCAGGTCTACGAGCTCTGGTTCAAGCAGATCCTTCACGAGATCGACGGCGTGGTGGCGCGGCTGCAGCGCGACGACGTGCTCGGCGCCACGCGGCTGCTGCGGCGCTGCATCGAGATCCAGCGCGTGCTCGTCAGCCAGATCACGGTGCTGGAGACGATGAGCCCCACCGACTTCCTGACCTTCCGAGACCACATCATGCCGGCGAGCGGCTTCCAGTCCGCGCAGTTCCGGGAGATCGAGTTCGTGTCGGGCTCCAAAGACCCGGGGATGCTCGTGCACGCGCGCCCCACGCCCGAGGAGCGGGAGCGGCTGCAGGCGCGGCTGGACAACCCGAGCGTGCGCGACGCCTTCCACGAGGTATGCCGCCGCCGCGGGTTCGACATCCCGGAGCCGGGGGACGATGCGGCGGAGGAGGTGCGGCAGCAGGCGCGCGACCGGCGCGTGATGCAGCTCGCCACCATCTACCGCGACCAATCGAGCCACTTCGACCTCTTCCTCCTCTGTGAGGCGCTGGTGGAGTACGACGAGATGTTCACGCTGTGGCGCCTGCGGCACGTCCAGATGGTGGAGCGCGTGATCGGGTGGAAGCCCGGCACCGGCGGCAGCTCCGGCGCGGCGTATCTGCGCACGACCGTCGAGCGGCGCTTCTTTCCAGACCTGTGGGACCTGCGCACGCATCTGGGGATGCCCGTGGTCTGAACTGCATCTCAGTAGAGTCGAGTCGGGGCGCCGTGGCATGGTTGCCCGGTTTCCCCGACCCGCTCATCGAACCGGACGTGCGGATTTCCCGCATCCGGCTCTCCGACTGGGTTCACTTCAAGGCATGCGAGAGCGCCACCCGCCGAC
>DASVQP010000073.1 GCA_036389135.1 Longimicrobium sp. | reverse complement strand
CACGACCAGTATCTCGTGAACCGGCGGCACCTGCGGGACAACCTCTACAACTTCGCGGCCAAGGGGCGCGGAGCACCACGCGAGGGCCGGGCGCTGCTGCAGGGCCTCGTGGGCTGCGGTCGCTGCGGGCGGCGGATGAACGTCAGCCACGGCAGCCACTATCTGCGCTACCAGTGCTGCCGGGCGCAGACCGACTACGCCGCCTCCTTGTGCCAGGCCTTCCCGATCGCCCACCTGGATCACACGCTGGGTGCGCTGTTCTTGGAGGCGGTCCGGCCGGCGGCGATCGAGACCACCTTGGCGGCGCTGGCCGTGCTCGAGCGGGAGCGCCAAGCGCTCGACCGCCACTGGCAGCTGCGGATCGAACGCGCCCGCTACGAGGCGCAACGCGCCCAGCGCCAGTATGACGCGATCGAGCCGGAGAACCGCTTGGTCGCGCGCAGCCTGGAGACGCGCTGGAACGCCGCCCTGCAGGCGCTCGAGCAGCTGGAGCAGGAATACGCGGTCGTGCGGCGGACCGAGCTGCTGCCGCTCGATGAGACCGAGCAGCGGACCGTGCGGGACCTGGCCGCTGACTTGCCGGCGCTCTGGCACGCCGCGACCACGACCGATGTGGACCGCAAGCGCCTGCTGCGGCTGGTGGTGACCGAGGTGGTGCTGACCGTCGATACCCAGGCGCGGCGTGCCGAGGCCACCGTCGTCTGGAGCGGTGGTGCGACCACGCGGCATGAGGTGCGCTGCCCGCCCCTGGGCTGGCACGGGCGCACCAAGGACGGGGTGGTCGCGCGCCTGCGCCAGCTCGCGCAGACGCTTCCCGACCACAAGGTCGCGGAGCGCCTCAATGCCGAGGGCCTGCCCACCCGGACGGGCAAGGCCTGGACCTACGCGCGGGTGCACTCGATGCGCAAGCAGCACGGGATCGCAACCGCCTGCCCGTTGCACACCCGCGAGGCGGCCCGGCGCGCGGACGGGTTGCTGCCGGCCGCCGCCGCGGCCCAGTGCCTCGGCGTGTCGTCGTCCCTCATCCACCTCTGGGTGCAGCAGGGCATGCTCGTGCACGATCAGCGCCGGTCGGCGTCGCGGGTCTGGGTGCGGCTGGACGAGGGCGACCTCGCCCGTCTCGATGGCTCGAGCCCAGCTGTGCCGCACCTGCCCGGCTTCGGGGAGATGATGCGGGCCAAGCACCTGTCCCGGGACGAGCTGTGGGACCGCGTCCGTCGCGGTGAGTATCGGGCGTTCCGGGCGCGGCGTGGCCAGTGCTGGGAATGGCGCCTGCAGCGTTCCCCCACACCGGACGTTGGACGTGGCAGTGAGGAAACTGACCATCATGAGTGACGATCTGGCCAGCGCTACGAGCGCGGCTCGACCATCGTCACCAGCAAACTGCCGTTCGACGAATGGACCCATGTGTTCGGCTCGGAGCGCCTGACCGGCGCGCTGCTCGACAGGCTCACCCATCACGTCCACATCGTTGAGATGAACGGCGAGAGCTATCGCCTCAAGCAGAGCAAGCGACGCCAGCGCGCCAACCGCGCTGCCGCACCACCAGAAGGTCCTCCCGCCGACTGATCGACCCACAGCGAGGCGCCCCGTACAGGGCGCCTCGCTGCCGTCCTCCGTGATGGGTTTTCCCTCCGGCGCGCCGATGCATTTTCACCCCGGCGTTGACACGCACGACCAGTGCGCCCGGCCCGCCCCAGTCCAGCAGGACGCCCCGGCCCCGCGCCGTGCGCGCCGGCCCTTCCCCGCGGTCGTCGAAGAACGAGTCGAAGGCCGGCTCGGCTTTGGCGAG
>DASVQP010000072.1 GCA_036389135.1 Longimicrobium sp. | reverse complement strand
GCTATCGCCGCGGATGGTGAGGACGTGGCTGTGGTGCAGGAGCCTGTCCAGGATCGCTGTCGCGACGACCTGGTCATTCAGGACCATGCCCCACTCGCCCACGCTGCGGTTGGAGGTCACCAACACGCTGCCGCCGCGTTCGTAGCGGCGGCTCACCAGGGCGAACAGCAGGTGCGCGGCCTGCGGCTCGAGCGGCAGGTAGCCCAGCTCGTCGATGATCAGCAGCTTCGGCTTGGCGTAGCGCGCCAGGCGCTCCTCCAGCCTCCCCTCCGAATGCCCCTTCGTCAACGCCGCGATCAGCGCCATCGCCGGGGTGAACAGCACCGAGTAGCCGTGCCGGATCGCCTCGCGCCCGAGGGCCACGGCCAGATGCGTCTTGCCCGTGCCTGGCGGCCCTTGAGCGAGGAGCGTGTCGCCGTTTGCCACCCAACGACACGCGGCCAGGTCGCGCACCTGCTTGGGGTCGAGCGAGGGCTGGGCGGCGAAGTCGAAGCCCTCCAGCGTGCGCAGGTAGGGGAACTTGGCGATGCCCAGCCCCATCTGGATCCGCCGCTCCTCCCGGTGCGCCACCTCCGCCTCGCACAGCAGGGTCAGCGCTTCAGGCAGGTTGAGCTCGCGCCGCGCCGCCTCGTCCAGCAGGACATCAAGGCGGTCGCGCATCGCCGTCAGCTTCAGCCGCCCCAGCATCTCCGGCAGCGCCGCCACCGCGCCGCTCACCAGCCGCCTCCCGCCACCAGCTCGTATTCGGCCAACGGCCGCAGCAGCTCGCCCAGCAGCGGCGCGGATCGGGGTGGCCCCGCGCCGGCGCCGTCCGCGGGCGCGGCGCCGATGGCGATGCCGCGCAGGTGGGGCGCCATGACCGCCCGCTCGCGTCGGCCGAGCCGCTGGGCATGCCGGGCCACCTCCACCCCGGCGTGCAGGATCCGCACCTCGCCGCCGCAGACCACCACGCTGACCCCGGCACCGATCAGCTGCCACGGCACGCTGTAGTGGTTGGTGCCCACGTCCACGGAGCCATCGTTCTGCACCCGCCGTGTCAGCTCGCGCAGCTGCCCGAACGGCGGCTTGTCCCCGAGCCGGCGCAGGGCGGCCGCCTCGTCGCGCTCGAAGCGCACAAGCGGCGCTTCGCCCGTCGTGCCGTGGACCCGTATGTCGGCGACCTCACGTGTCCACTGCGCCAGGTGCGCCTCCAGCTCCGCCCAGCTGGCAAAGCTGCGCCCGGCGATGGCGTTGCGCTTGACGTAGCCCACCCCGCGCTCGTCCTTGCCCTTGGTGCGGGCGCGGTAGGGCGCGCAGGCCTGCGGCCGCACGTCCCAGTAGCGGGTGAAGGTGTGGAAGCGCCCGTTGAACACCACCTCCCGGGTCTGCACGTCGTGGTGTTCGACCAGGGCGCGGGCGTTGTCGAGCAGCAGTTCCGCCGGCCGCCCGCCGAAGTGCCGGAACGCCTCCTCGATGCCCGCGAACCACGATGCCTGCCGCTCGTGCCGGAAGGCCCGGACGTAGAGGCGCCGCGAGTACCCCAGGGTGGCCACGAACAGATACGCCCGCACGCTCTCCGCGCCGATCCG
>DASVQP010000071.1 GCA_036389135.1 Longimicrobium sp. | reverse complement strand
TCTAAACTACCGACTTAAGCAGTTCCCGTCGGTAGATAGATTCTAACTCCGTATCACCCCTATAGCTCCTCCAGTACGACATGCAATTTGCGCCACTACTCTCACCCGTGGGCCTGATTCTCTTGGTGCGCTCCTGGCGCTCCTGGCGTTCCTGGTGTCCTGGCGGGTCCGGCTCTTATTCCCTGGGGTATAATAGTAGCCTATGTTCCCGGTAGAGACGCCTGAGACCCCCGCCCAGCCGGGAGAAAGCCCCGAGCGCCCGCGCCACGACCCCTTCGCGGCGCTACGGTTCCGCGACTTCCGGCTCCTGGTTATGGGTAGCTTCCTTGCCGTGGTGGCCGAGCAGATGCTGGGGGTGGCGGTAGGCTGGGAGCTTTACGAGCGCACCCGGGACCCCTTCGCGCTGGGGCTTGTCGGCCTGGTGGAGATCGTGCCCGTGCTGCTGCTGGCGCTGCCCGCGGGGCAGGTGGCCGACCGCCGAGAGCGCAAGTGGGTGGTGGTTGCGGCGATGAGCGGGCTTGCCGCCTGCGCGTTTGGGCTGGTTGGCCTGTCTCTCAGCACGGGGCCGCTACCCGCCATGTACGCGCTGCTGTTCGGCATCGGGGTCGCCAGGTCGTTTCAGAGTCCGGCGTTTAGCGCGATGAGCGCGCAGGTGGTGCCCCCGACTCACTACGGCAGCTCGGCCGCCTGGTCGAGCGGGGCGTGGCAAACGTCGGCTATCCTGGGTCCGGCGCTAGGAGGCTTGCTGATCGCGCTGTGGGGCGGGGCGGCGGGCGTGTACGCTGCCTCCGGGGGGCTGCTGGTGTTGGTGGCGCTGCTGTTCTGCCTACTCCGCCCTCGCGCCGTGGACCGCGTTACCGAGCCTATCGACCTCAACTCCTTGCTGGCCGGAGTGCGCTTCATCTGGCGGACGCCCGCGATCCTCACGTCCGTAACGCTCGACATGTTCGCGGTGCTGCTGGGCGGGGCGACGGCGCTGCTCCCGGTGTTCGCGCTGGACATCCTGGGGGTGGGGGCCGCCGGGCTGGGGTGGTTGCGGGCGGCCCCGGCGGCGGGGGCGGTAGTGGCGGCCCTCGTAATGGCGGTAATCCCGCCGTTGCGCTATGCGGGGCGAACCTTGCTGGTCGTGGTGGCGGGGTTCGGGCTAGCGACGGTGGTGTTCGGGCTGTCCCGCGACTTCGCGCTGTCCCTGGCTATGCTGGCGCTGTTGGGCGCGCTCGACAGCGTGAGCGTGGTGATACGCAGCACGCTGGTGCTGACACTCACACCCGATACGTTACGCGGGCGCGTGAACGCGGTGCACTACGTGTTCATCGGCATCTCGAACGAGCTAGGCGCGTTCGAGTCGGGGGTCATGGCGGCTGTGTTTGGGACGGTGGGGGCGGTGGTAGGGGGCGGCCTGGGCACGGTGCTGGTGGTGGCGATCGTGGCGGTACTGGCACCCGAGCTGCGGCGATTGGGCCGGCTGGACACGCACGATAAAGAGTGACCGCGGGCGCGGGGCGTAAGCACTTCCACCGGATCGCGTCCGAAAAGCAGCCCCCTGGATTGTGTTATAATCGCTCCA